>JAWWOY010000722.1:0-11161 GCA_033851195.1 Kribbellaceae bacterium
TGCGTCGACCTCCTCGTGCTCCGCGACGAGGCGCTCCCGCAGCACGCGGAACTCCAGGCCGTCGAACAGCGTGTGCACCTTGTCCCGGTCCCAGGGCTGCCGGACCAGGTCGTCGACGGACACGTCCAGGGTGAGGTCGCGGACCAACTCGTTGATCTGCCGGTTCCGGATCACGTCCGACAGGTGCTCGCGCAGCGATTCGCCGGCTTTGCCCTTGATCTCGTTCACCCGGTCGATCACGTCGTTCAGCGAGCCGAACTGGTTCAGCCACTTGGCCGCCGTCTTCGGACCCACGCCGGGCACACCGGGCAGGTTGTCGCTCTGCTCGCCGACCAGCGCCGCCAGATCCGGGTAGAGCCGCGGCGGCACGCCGTACTTCTCCTCGACCGCGGCCGGGTCCATCCTGGCGATCTCGGACACGCCGCGCTTCGGGTACAGCACGGTGATGTCGTCGCTGACCAACTGGAACGCGTCCCGGTCACCGCTGCTGATCAGCACCTCGAAGCCCTGCGCTGCGGCCTGCGTCGCCAGCGTGGCCAGGATGTCGTCGGCCTCCCAGCCGTCGATCTCGGTGGTCGGGATACGCAGCGCCGCCAGCACCTCCTTGACCAGCGAGACCTGCCCTTTGAACTCGTCGGGCGACGTCGACCGGCCGGCCTTGTATTCCGCGTACTGCTCGGAGCGGAAGGTCTTGCGGGATACGTCGAAGGCCACGCAGATGTGCGTCGGCTGCTCGTCGCGCAGCATGTTGATCAGCATCGAGGTGAAGCCGTACACCGCGTTCGTGTGCTGGCCGGTGGTGGTGGAGAAGTTCTCCACCGGCAGCGCGAAGAACGCCCGGTAGGCGAGCGAGTGTCCGTCCAGCAGCAGGATCCGGGGCCGACTGCCGGTCGAGGTCTCCACCGGCGCGGCACTCGGGTCCTTGGTCATCGTCGAAGAGTCGGTTTCTGCAGCCACACACCGACTCTAGTGGTTCCCACCGACAGGTTCTGACGGCGACGCGGGGGTGCTGTCGTAGTCTGCGAAACGACACATCGCGCAACGCCGAGGAGACCGCCAGTGAGCGACGACCAGCCCGCAGTCCAACTCCCCTGGGCGGTGGTGCAGGGCACCCTGCAAGACGCGATGGGCATCGTGATCACCGAGGCTTCACCAGAACGGGTCACCGCGACGATGCCGGTCGAGGGCAACCTCCAGCCGTACGGCCTGCTGCACGGCGGCGCCTCCTGCGTGCTCGCCGAGACCCTCGGCTCGGTCGGCTCCGCACTGCACGCCGCCGCGCTGGGCAAGGTCGCGGTCGGCGTCGACATCAACGCAACGCATCACCGGGCCGTCCGCGAGGGAACCGTGACCGGCGTTGCGACGCCGATCTACCTCGGCCGTACGACGACGTCGTACGAGATCGTGATCAGCGACGAGCGGGACCGGCGGGTCTGCACCGCCAGGATCACGTGCCAGCTGATTCAGGCGCCGCCGGGAAGCTGAGCTCGGCCGTCGGCGCCCCGCGGGTCGTGTCGTCGGCCAGCGGCGGGCGGGTCAGCCTCGCCCGCCGCGCCAACACCGAACGCCGCGACGAGAGCTGCGCCAGCAGGGTCGGGGAGTGCTCCGCGGCCAGCCTGCGACGCACCGTGTGCGTACTGGCGAACCGCATCACGCCCGCCTGGCCGAGGCCCAGCCGCGCGAGGAAACGATTCGCCTCGCGGGCCGGGGCCGGCACCAGCACGGCAAGGTGTGGGCTGTTCTCGCGCTCCGCCCAGGCCGTTGCCTCGGCGATCAGCGCCTTGCCCAGGCCGTGCCGCCGGGCCGAGTCGCTGACATGCAGGTACTCCATCGCGACAGTGACGTCGTCGTGCAGCGGGCTGATCAGCCTCAGCCGCAGGAAGGCCATCGCGTCGACCACACCGTCGATCTCGCCGACGATCAGCCGACAGGACGGGTCCGCCAGCTGCTTCGTCACTGAGGCCCGGGCAGAGGCCGCGGTCGGCGCGGTCAACAACCGGGACTGGTGCCCCGTACCGACGGCCATGGCGCGCCAGAGCGCAACAAGTCTGTCGGCATCGTCGGGGCGGGCGTCGCGCACCTCAATGGCTGGTGCCACGTCGACCCTCCTAGTCTGATCCACCCCCGAGGTGAACAGAAAGAGCGGCTACGCTCATCCCCCGGCGCAACAGTAGGGCCTCGGACGTCACTTGGAAAGCGGTGACCCGGCCCCCACACCGGCCTGCTTCGGCCGACGATCGGAGACCAGGTTGTTCATCGGAATCGGTACCGTCGTGAACGTTGCGACGGTCCTCGTCGGGTCGACACTCGGCGTACTCATCGGTCATCGTCTGAGTCACCGGACCCGCGAGCTGGTTACCGATGCGCTCGGTCTGGTGACGCTGCTGATCGCGATCACCTCGGCACTGACGGTGAGCGATGCCGCCCTCAGTGCGGCGGTCGGCACCAGCGCGCCGGTGCTGATCGTGCTTGGCGCGATGCTGATCGGCGGTATCACCGGATCACTGCTGCGGATCGAAGAGCGGCTCGAGGGTACCGGCAGCTGGATGCAGCACCGGTTCAGCCGGGGCAAGGGCGAGAGCACCTTCGTCGAGGGATTCGTGACGGCCTCGATGGTGTTCTGCGTCGGGCCGTTGACCTTCCTCGGCGCACTGTCCGACGGACTCGGTCGCGGCGCCGACCAGTTGTTCCTCAAGGCAGTGCTGGACGGATTCGCCTCGATCGCCTTTGCCGCGTCCTTCGGCTGGGGCGTCGCCGCGGCCGCGATCGTCGTACTGGTGATCCAGGGACTCTTGACGGCGGTCGGCGCGCTGCTGGGCAACGTCCTGCCCGAGGCTCACGTGACAGCGCTCGGCGCGACCGGTGGTGTGCTGCTGATCGGTGTGGCGCTCCGCCTGCTCAAGATCAAGCAGATCGCCGTCGCCGACCTCCTCCCGGCTCTTGTCGTCGCCCCGCTCCTGGTCCAACTGATGATCGCCATCCGCAGCTAGTGGTGTGCCACGGGCGCGAGCACACCCTGGCTGAGGTCTAGCCAATGCGCGCGACCAGATGTTGTTTCGGACACCACGGCGAGACCTCGGACACGAAATACCGTGACCGAGATCCCCAGATGGTGTCCGAGGCCCCGGTGACCGGCCGGGCCAGCTCTCGGGTCGTGCGGATTCAGTCCTCGCCGAGGTAGGCCTTGCGGACGTCGTCGTTGGTCAGCAGGTCGCGGCCGGTGCCGGACAGGACGATCTTGCCGACCTCCAGCACATAGCCGTAGTCCGCTCGCTTCAGGGCGGCCTGGGCGTTCTGCTCCACCAGCAGGATGGTGGTGCCCTGCTTCTGCAGTTGGGTGACCGTCGACATGATCCGCTTCATCATGATCGGCGACAGGCCCATCGACGGCTCGTCCAGCATCAGCAGCTTGGGCTTGCTCATCATCGCGCGGCCCATCGCGAGCATTTGCTGCTCACCGCCCGAGAACGTGCCGGCCGATTGCTTGCGTCGCTCCCCCAGGATCGGGAACAGCGCGTACGCCGCTTCCAGGTCGGCCCGGATCGCCGCGTGGTCGTTGCGCGCGAACGCACCGAGCAGCAGGTTCTCCTCCACCGACAACCGGGGGAAGATCCGCCGGCCCTCCGGAGAATGCGCGAGGCCCATCGCGACGATCTCGTGCGCCGGCGTCTTGTCGATCCGCTCGCCCTGGAAGAGGACCTCGCCACCGGCCGGCCGGATCAGGCCGGAGATGGTGCGCAGCGTGGTCGTCTTGCCGGCGCCGTTGGTGCCGATCAGCGAGACGACCTGTCCCTGCTCGACCGAGAAGCTGATCTTCTTGACCGCCATGATCTTGCCATAGGCAACTTCCAGGTCCTTGACCTCGAGCATCGCGGTCATGACCTGGCCTCCTCGTTGCCGCCGGCCGGGGTGTCCGCCAGCTCGTCTTCCTCGTCGTCGCTCTCACCGGTGCCGATGTACGCCTCGATCACCCGCGGGTCGGACTGCACCTCAGACGGCGTGCCCTCGATCAGGGCCTCGCCGCGGACCAGGCAGAGCACCCGGTCGCACAGGTTGAAGATGAAGCGCATGTCGTGCTCGATCACCACCACCGACAGGCCCGAGTCCCGGATCTTGAAGATCAGGTCACTCGCCTGCCGCGTCTCCTGCGGGTTCATACCGGCTGTCGGCTCGTCCAGCAGGATGAGCTTCGGATCGGTCGCCAGCGCCCGAGCGATCTCGAGCCGCCGCTGGTCGCCGTACGGCATGTTGCGGGCCAGGTGTTCCGTCGACCTGCCGAGCCCGACGAAGTCCAGCAGTTCCTGGGCCCGGGCCCGGGTCGCATTTTCCTCGCGGCGGTACTTCGGCCCGCGCAGCACCGAGGTGAGAGCACCGGAGGTGGTCCGGCAGTAGCGCCCGACCATCACGTTCTCCAGCGCTGTCATGTTCGCGAACAGCCGGATGTTCTGGAACGTCCGGGCCATCCCGGCCCGGACCACAGCCCGCGGCTTCGGCGGCAACGGCTGCAGCGAAGTGGTGGGCTGCCGCAGGGCGTTGGTGGCCTCGATGATCGCGGCCGGCTTGCGACGGCGGAACATCTTCCGGACCTTCTTCGCATCGGGCAACTTCGGCACACTGGCGAACCGGACCTGGCCGCTGGTCGGCTTGTAGAGGCCGGTGAGGCAGTTGAAGAAGGTCGTCTTGCCGGCGCCGTTCGGGCCGATCAGACCGACGATCTCACCCTCGCGGACAGTCAGGTTGACGTCGTTGACCGCCAGCAGACCACCGAACCGCATGGTCACACCGGAGGCCTCCAACACCGGCCGGCCGACCGCGGGAGTCGTGGCCGACACCTCGTCCGTGACGGTCATGACGCCTCCTCGACGAGTTCGTGCTCGATGGCTACCGCGAGTTCCTCGTCCTCTTCGTGGAACTCCAGCTGCCTGCGTCTACTCGCGACCAGACCCTCCGGCCGGAAGCGCATCATCAAGATCAGGGTCAGACCGAACAGCAGCAGCCTGTACTCGGAGAAGAAGCGCAGCTTCTCCGGCAGCAGCTTGAGGATAGTCGCACCGATCAGAACGCCGGCAATGGTGCCCATGCCGCCCAGCACGATCGCCGCGAGCAGGAACGCCGACTCGAGGAAGATGTACTGGTCCGGGCTGACCGCGCCGTCCTGGTGCGCCTTCACCGTGCCCGC
Organism: Kribbellaceae bacterium; assembly: GCA_033851195.1. Taxonomy (GTDB): domain Bacteria; phylum Actinomycetota; class Actinomycetes; order Propionibacteriales; family Kribbellaceae; genus Kribbella. Next base: position 5,180 of record JAWWOY010000722.1, read on the forward strand.
CAGGCCGGCCAGGAAGGCGCCGACCGCGAAGGCCAGGATCTTCAGGCCGAAGACGTTGACGCCCATCGCCTCGGCCGCCTTCTCGTCCTCCCGGATGGCGACCCAGCCCCGGCCGATCCGGCTGTCGTTCAGCCGGGAGAAGACCAGGATGATGAAACCGATCAGGATCAGGAGCAAGAAGTAATAGTTCGCGAACCGGCCGAGCACGATACCCAGCACGGTGTGTTGGTCACCGAAGTTGAACTTGCCGATCTGGAGTTCCGGGATCCCCGGGATGCCGTTCGGGCCGTTGGTCAGGTTCGGGCCGTTGTTGCCGTCCAGGTTGAACATCGAGAACCGGAAGATCTCACCGAAGCCCAGCGTCACGATGGCCAGGTAGTCACCCGAGACCCGCAGGGTCGGCGCACCGATGATCAGACCGAGCGTCGCCGCCACGCATCCACCGAGCAGCATGACCACCAGGAACGGCGGTTTCCAGTGGATGGTGGCGAAGGCTGACTCCGACAGCGAAGCCGCGACGTAGGCACCCGAACCAAGGAACGCGATGTAGCCGAGGTCGAGCAGGCCGGCCAGGCCGACCACGATGTTCAGGCCCATCGCGCTGGCCGCGAAGATCAGCACCGACCCGGCGATCGACATGTTCGCGTCCGAGCCGTTCTGGGTGAACGGGAACAAGAACGCGACCGCGAACGCGGCCAGCGTGAGCACCTTCTTGTGCCGGTTGGCGACGTGACCGAACCAGGTCATCGTCCCGGTCCGGAACATGACGACGATGACGCCGGCAGCGAAGGCCAGGAACAGCACGAACGACCAGGCGTCCTGGCGGCCCAGCGCGTACGCCGCGCCGAAAAGGATGCCCGCCATCACCAGCGCGACGGCGGCGATCTCGAGCCAGCCCGGCAGCTTGGCCTCGCTCAGGTCGCGGTGCACCCGCAGCGGGATCAGCCGGGAGCCGGCGAACAGCAGGAGCGCGCCGGCGAAGGAGATCCAGCCGCCCGGGTCCACGTTCACCAGACCACTCGAGTCCGTGGCGATCGCGATCAGCACGCCCGCCATGTAGATCAGCAGCCAGACACCGAGCGCCCGGAGACCGAGCGCGGCGTCGAGCCACGGGCCGAGCCGGTTCACCAGCGGTCCCTTGACCATCAGCAGCAGCGCGAGCGCGAGCAGCGCGAAGATGATCGCGAGGTTCTGCAGCCCGCCCGGGTACCCGTAGACACCCAGATCGCCAAGGATCTGCCGGTCGAAGCTCCAGGACATGAACGAGCCGATGATCACCAGGGCGACGCCGGCGATGCCGAGAGGCCAGCCCTTCGCCGCGTGCTTCGCGACGAAGGTGTCGGGCATGGTCGGGAACTTCATGCGCGGTCCACCACCCTTGCTCCGAGAAGGCCCTGCGGCCGGAAGACGAGGACCAGGATCAGGATCACGAACGCCCAGGCGTCCTTCCAGGTGCCGCCACCGAACTGACCCGGGACGTACTGCGTAGCCATCGACTCGACCAGTCCGAGGACCAGCCCGCCGACCACCGCGCCCTGGATATTGCCGATACCGCCCAGCACCGCGGCGGTGAATGCCTTCAAGCCGGCGATGAAGCCCATCTTGAAGTCGATGTTGTTGTTCTGCAGACCCTGCGAGACGCCGGCCACCGCGGCCAGCACGGCGCCGAGCGCGAATGCCACCACGATGATGCGGTCCACGTTGATGCCCATCAGCCGGGCGGTGTCAGGGTCCTGCGAGACGGCCAGCATGCCGCGACCCAGCTTGGTCCTGTTGATGAAGACCCAGAGCAGGATCGCGCAGACGATCAGGGCCGCGACCGTGAAGATCGCCGAGCGCTGGATCGTCACGCCGTTGACCTGCAGGGCCGCCCCGCTGACCACGTCGATCTGCGGGAACGGGATCCGCTGCTTCGCACTCGGGAAGTTCGCGAACGGGATCTGGTCGTAGAAGACCCGGACGAATTCCTGCAGGAAGACCGAGATGCCGATGGCGGTGATCAACGGTGCCAGGCGTGGCGCGTTCCGCAGGGGACGGTACGCGACACGTTCCATCAGCACGGCTGTTACGACCGAAGCGATCATGGCGCCGACGATCATGATCGGCAGGATCCACAAGGCGGTCTGGCCGTTGAAGAACAGCAGGTAGGTGCTCAGCGCGCCGAACGCACCGATCATGAAGACCTCGCCGTGGGCGAAGTTGATCAGCTGCACGATGCCGTAGACGACCGTGTAACCGACGGCGATCAGGGCATACAGCGATCCGAGGGTGAGCCCGTTGACGAGCTGCTGGAAGAACTGGTCCACGTCGACCTCCAAACTGACTCAGTTCCGACACGCCACGGGGGTGGGAATCAGGTCCCACCCCCGAGGCCATGTGGTGGTCGACTTACTTCTGGGCGAAGTCCTGGGTCAGCTCCGTGGCCCACTTGCCGCCGGCAACCTTGTAGACGGTCATCACCTTGGACGTGGTGTCGCCGTACTCGTCGAAGGCCACCTTGCCGGTGACGCCGTCGAAGGAGACCTTGCTGAGCGCGTCAACCGTGGCCGGTCGCGCCGACTCGACGTCCTTTGCATCCTTCAGCGAGGTCTTCAGCGCCTCGATGATGGCGTTGGCCGCGTCGTAGGAGTAGCCGCCGTACGCCGCGTACGGCTCCTTGTAGCTCTGCGCGGCGTAGTCGCTGACGAACTTCTTGGCCGACGCCAGGGAGTCCACCGGGGCACCGACCGAGGTGGCGAGGTCGCCCGTGCTGGTCTTACCACCCAACGTGATGTACTTCGGGTCGTAGATGCCGTCGCCGCCCATCAGGGGGACGTTCAGGCCGGCGGCCTTCATCTGCTGCGAGAGCGGCCCGGCCTGCGGGTATTCACCGCCGTAGTAGATGGCCTGCGGTGCGCTCGGCTTCACCGCGGAGATGACAGCCTGGTAGTTCGAGTCATCCGGGTTGATGGTCTCGGCCGCGACGACCTGACCGCCGAGCTTCTTGAACTCGTCGGTGAAGGTGCCGACCAGGCCCTGACCGTAGGCCTTCTTGTCGTGGATCGTGGCGACCTTCTTGATACCGGCCTTCTCGAACAGGTACCGGGCGGCGAAGGGGCCCTGGATCGCGTCGGTCGTGCAGGTACGGAAGTAGGTCTTGTACGACCGCTTCGGGGTGGTCTGCCAGGCCGCACCCTTGGTCAGGCTCGGGTTGGTGTTGGCCGGCGAGATCTGAACGATGTTCTTCGGCGCGAGAACCGGCTGGACCTGCAGGGCGACGCTGGAGTTCAGCGTGCCGACCACGCCGATCACGTTCGGGTCGGAAGACAGCGACGTGGCCGCGTTCTTGCCGACGTCCGGCTTGGCCTCGTCGTCCTGGGCGTCGACCTCGAGTTTCCAGCCGGGGATCGCGTTGGAATCGTTGGCCTGCTTGACGGCAAGTTCGACCGAGTGCTGGATACCCAGACCCAGGGCGGACAAGTCACCCGAAAGAGGCGCGATGACGCCGATCTTGGCCGTCTTCGTCGTGGTTCCGGAGCCCCCGCCACCGTTGTCGTTGCTGCGTGAACCGCAGGCAGTCAGGGCCAACGACGCAACGATCAGCGACGCACCGACCCGTACTACGGAACGCTGGTGCACTGTTCCTCCCATGTCTGATAGTCCGAGCGATTCCCGGACTCCCGCGATTGCCGCGAGCACCCGCAGGTTAGACCTCCGAGACCTCCCCAAGCGAACCAAGGGCTGCGTGTGTTGCGAGGTCGTTACAGCGGTAAGCAGTGTGTTGTGCAGTGACGGCTGTACCACGCTTACCCAGCGTCACTTAATCGCTACCACCAGCCTCATCGACGACCAATTCGGCTACCTGGCGCATCGAAACACGCTTGTCCATAGCGGTTTTCTGGATCCAGCGGAAGGAGTCGGGCTCGGACAGCCCGAACTTTGTCTGGAGGATGCTTTTCGCCCGGTCCACCAGCTTGCGCGTCTCCAGCCGTTCAGCCAGGTCCGCGACCTCCCGCTCGAGCTCGGCCAGCTCGACGTACCGGGAAGCGGCAATCTCGATCGCGGGCAGCAGATCTGCCTTGGAGAACGGTTTCACCAGGTACGCCATCGCGCCCGCGTCCCGCGCTCGCTCGACCAGCTCACGCTGCGAGAACGCCGTCAGCATCAGCACCGGCGCGATCCGCTCACCGGCGATCTTCTCGGCCGCGCTGAGCCCGTCAAGCTTGGGCATCTTGACGTCCATGATCACCAGGTCGGGACGGAGCTCGATCGCCAGCCGGATGGCCTCCTCGCCGTCGCCCGCCTGGCCGACCACGTCGTAACCCTCCTCGGCCAGCATTTCGGCCAGGTCCATCCGGATCAGCGCCTCGTCCTCGGCGATCACCACTCGCTTCGCATTCACAGCTGACACCTTATCGACTGCCGTCAGCTCTTCGGCCCCACGAACCGGTCCAGCGCGGCAACCCCCTCCTTCCGGCTCACAGCAATCGCATTCCGCCGCGGTCGCCGCCAAGGGATGCCGAGCAGATCCAGTGCCTCGGTGAGAATGCCGAGGATGTCCTCGGACTCGTTGGAGAACATGTACCGCACGTACTGGTACCGCCTGATCCCCTCTCCGACGATCGGGCGGGTAGCCCAGTTTTGGAACCGGCAGCCGTCCGAGTGGAACAGCCCTCGCAGTAGCTGTTCGGGGTACTTGGCAACAATCTCCCGCTGCCAGTCGACCAGCTCGATCCTCCGCAGATGCTTCAGACCGGGTCCGTGCTGCGGGAACAGACACGGCCAATGCTTCCACCGCGCCTCGATTCTGATCGCGGTGGAGCCGCCTCGCAGGCACGGACTTGCGGTCGGCTTGACCAAGCGCATCGTCGCGGCGATCTCCTGGTTGAGGTTCGGGTACTTCTGGTCGTTGGAGACCTGCAGCGTGTACACCCCACGCTTGGCCGCAACGATGTGCCCGTCCCCCAAGTACCAGCCGAGCAGCAGCGCATATGCGAGCTGGTCAAGCTCAGCGCCGTCACAGCGAGGACACGGCGTGCCTGGGAAGCCGGCTTGGCGCTGCTGTCCCTCGCGCTGGTAAAGCCGTCGCCAGCGGCGAATGGTCTTGATGGCCACGCCATGGATCTCGGCGTTCGCCCGATCGCTGACGCCGTTGTCGGACATCCGCAGGGCCGAGTCAACCGTCTCCTGCGAGCGGAAATGAGGCATGACCTCATCCTGACGGAGCGCACCGACAAATTATCCCGGGCTCTGTCGACCATTTGGATTTGCCAGAAGACCAAGAAAATAAGAAGATTGCTTGCATTCGATGCTACTGCCCGGAGAGCATCAAGCTGCAGTGCAACACGGGACCCGTGTCGCACATCGGGTGATCCGATGGGCTAAGATTTCACGCGGAAAGCCCTGGTACTCCAACGGTAGAGAGCGCGCACTCAAACTGCGTACAGTGTGGGTTCGAATCCCACCCAGGGCACTAGAACGGCCGATTTTGTCGGTCGTCGCTGCGAACCTCGACTCATGTACGACGACGAGGTTCGCGCTGCGGCTCGTGCTGCGATCGCCACGGCCGAGAGCCTCAACTCGATCAGCAAGCGCCTCGGCATCAGCCACTCCACTCTGCGTGACCGGCGCGACCGACCCGACCACCAAGCAGTAGCCCGCCCACGCTGCTCGCTCATCCGGGCAGATTTCTTCGCGGGCTGTTCAACTCGGACGGCTGCAGGGGTCGCCAACTGGGCCATTCGCCCGGTCGCCGGCCAGCCGAAGCGATACGACTACCTGCGGTACCTGTTCACGAACGTAGGGCCCGCAGCCCCCATCACCCGCGTTGGAGGATCTGCTTGCCCGGCGCAACCGTCGTACGGAGCGGGGACGGCGAACGGTCCCGCCACCCGCGAGGGCGACGGGACCGGAGTGGAACTACGAGCGGTAGCCGGGGGCCAGGCCGCTGATGGCGTCGCCCATCCGGTGCACGCGCAGCGCGTTGGTGGAGCCGGGGATGCT
>JAWWOY010000724.1:0-8433 GCA_033851195.1 Kribbellaceae bacterium
CGGACAGCGACGGCTCGATCTCGCGGGCGTCAGCACCGGAGATGGCCTCGAACTCGATGCCCTGGCCGGCGGCGTGGATCTGCTCGATCTCCTCCAGCAGCACGGTCCGTTCGGCCTCGGTCCGGTATGCCGCAAGGAAGGACTTCGCCTCGTAGGTCTCGGCTTCGACACCGGCCTTGGCTAGCGCGTCGAACCCGGCCAGCGCCTGCCGGTTGATCGGCACCAGCGCTTCCATCGCGCTCGTCCAGCGACCGGCGGTGCTGTTTCGGGCGAAGCGGGTCAAGAAGGACAGCAGCCGCGGGTTGGCGGTCGGCGGTACGTAGACCGGCGACGAGGGGCTGAGCACCGCGCGGACGCCGTACTTCAGCACCGCGGGCTCGGGGAGCGGTGTGGCCAGCCCAGGGGTGAGCCAGCCGGCGTTGCCCCACGATGCTCCGGCGGCGACGCCCTCACGGTCGAGGACCGTGACGTCTACCCCGCGCGCCTGGAGGAACCACGCCGTGGAGAGACCGACCATTCCCGCGCCGACGACAGCGACCCGGGAGGGAAAAGCGACCATGTACCGATGGTGCGGCCGGGACAAGAACGCTGTCATGGTGCGATAGCACCATTGATGCGCGAGATGACTGTGGCGAGAGCACAATACCCTCATGATCACCGCGTCTCACCTGGTCGTAGCCGTCGGTCCTGCCCTGTTCGAGGAGGTCGTCACCGGCCAGGGCGAACGCGAGGTACGTGACGTCTTCCTCGCCGACCCGCAGGAGCAGGCCACCGGCCAGCCGGGTGACCTGGTGCTCGGGCTGGGCCTCCGCGACGCGGAGGATGCCGGGGAGCTACTGGCGCGCTGTGCCGCCGGCAACGCCTCCGGAGTCGTACTGCGGAGGGGGCTCGCGGAGGACCCCGCAGTCGTCACAGCTGCAGAGCAGTCAACGCTGACCCTCATCGGGCTGCAGCCCAGCGTCACCTGGGCTCATGTGGTCTGGCTGCTGCGCGGCGTCATCGACCGTGCGGCCGCACCGGACTCACCTGTCGCGGGAGACGCTGGAGTTCACCAGGAACTGTTCGCGCTGGCCGATGCCGCCGCGGCCATCGTGGACGCACCAGTCACGATCGAGGACAACCAGTCCCGCGTCCTGGCCTATTCATCCGGCCAGGACCTGACCGACCCCGCCCGCGTGTCGACCATCGTCGGCCGACGGGTACCGCCCGAGGTGATCGCGCACTTCCGGGCTCGAGGGATCTTCCGGCGCCTGGCCAGGTCCAGCGAGCCATTCCTGGTGCCCGACGGCCCGAATGGCATCCGCCCGCGACTCGTCGTACCGGTTCGGGCCGGTGGTGAGTGGCTGGGCTCTATCTGGGCGGTCGTAGACGGTCCGGTGAGCCCGGAGGTGACTACTGAGCTCAGCAACGCCGCGTCGGTGCTGGCGCTGCATCTGCTCCGGCTGCGTGCCCAGGCCGATGTCGCGCGGCGGAGTGCGACCGACCGGCTCCGGACGATCCTGCGGCAGTTCTCCCCCGACACCACTACGGATGTCCGGTTGCCACCACCGCCCTGGCGGGTGGTCGCACTCGGCTTGCCTACCGGGTACGACGTACCGCAGGAGTTGGACCTGTGGGAGTCAGCCGGACGTCGGCACAGCTGGAGCGAACCGCTGCTGGCCGATCTGGAAGGCACAGTCCTGGCAGTGGTATCAGACGCCGGAGAAGGGCCCGGCTCGTGGCGCTGGCTGCGCAAGCTGGTCATCGTCTTGGCCAAGGACTCCCCCGGCACCTTCGCGGTCGCCGGCGGCCCCGCACGCGGCCCCGCAGACCTTCCCAGCTCCCGCGCCGAGGCAGTCGAACTACTAGGCCTGGTACGCCACGGGGACGCGCCGGGCCCGACTATCCGGGTCGAGCAGGCCTGGCACGCTCTCACCGTGCACCGCGCGGTCACTGCTCTGGACACGACCAAGCTGGACGGGCCACTCGCGACGCTCTTGCGGCACGACATAGCGAACGCGACGGCGTACGTCGACACGCTGGCGGCCTGGTTGGCCTACCCAGGCCAGCCCATGGAAGCCGCCAAGCAATTGCACCTGCACACCAACACCCTGCGTCACCGGATGAAGCGAATCGGCGAGATCGCCCGGCTGGACCTTGCTGACCCACGCGAACGGCTGGCCCTGCAACTGCAGATCGAAGCGGTCCGGACCGCGCATTGAGACGTCCGCCACACTCCGTGATCACGAAGCTTCATCTTCCGGCAACGATTGGGCAACATGCGGCTGGCAGGTTTAAGACATGAACCAACGCGGCGTGGCGAAGCAGCCGTAACAAAGCTGTCCCGGCTTTCCACCAGGATGCCGGGGCGTGGGTCCCAGCTTTCACCAGGATGCTGGGGCCAAGCCGGCCCGGTGGCCGCTCCTCGCGGGGAAGCGGTCGCCGGGTCGGCGTCATTTCTCAGGCAAGATTTCTCAGGCAAGATTTCTCAGGCCAGCCGGTTGACGATCGCCCCGAAGACCCCTGGCAGCCGGGCGGCGGCCGGCACGATGCGCGGCGCCAGCACTGCCCGATTGCGGGCCCAGAGCAACGATCCCGTCAGCAGCCGGCACTCCCACGAGACCCGCCGCCAGGCCTGCTCGTAAGCATCCGGCCGCCCCTCGACGACGCAGCGCACCAGTTCTGCCGAGGTCCGCAGCGCCACCGCGATCCCTTCGCCAGTCAGCGCGTCGACGTACCCAGCGGCGTCTCCGACCAGCAGCACCCGCCCGGCCACCCGGCCGCGGACCCGCTGTCGCAGCGGTCCCGCACCAAGTACGGGCGTCGCGACGACCGCCTGGTCGAGCCGCCGGCGCAGCAACGGGAAGGCAGTGAGGTGCGAGTCGTAGGAACCGCGCTCGCTGGTCAGGATCGCGACCCCCACCAACCCGTCCGACACCGGCGTCACATACGCCTCGCCGAGCGCCGACCAGTACACCTCGACCAATTCGGTCCAGGGCGCCACCTGGTAGTGCCGCCGCAGCCCGCGTCGCACCGATGCTCCACTGGATCGAGCCAGACCGAGCTGCCGCCGGATCGGCGAGTGCAAGCCATCAGCCGCCGCGAGGTAGCGCGCCGTCACACCCGCGGCGGTCACCGACTGATCGTTCTGGCTGATCGCTTCCACCCGGCGCTGCAAGACAGGTACGCCAAGCGAGGCCAGCCGATCGTGCAACGCCTGCTGTAGAACAGTCCGGCGTACGCCGAGTCCGGGGCCCTGCCGGAAGCGAGCCTCGACCTGACGACAAGCGTCGAGGTAACGGATCCCGTGGAAGGGCCGCCCGGCTGGTTCGACCCCGAGCCGGGCCAGATACTGCACCGCGTTGTGCGCGACGCCTTCGCCGCAGGCCTTGTCGACAGGCGCCTGCCGCGGCTCGACCACGACAACCTCGAGGCCGGCCAGAGCCGCCCGGATCGCCGTAGCCGCGCCAGCCGGTCCCCCGCCGGCCACCAGGAGGTCGATCACGTCGGGGCAGCAGTGGCGAGGGCCGCCTCTTCCGCGCGGATCCGGACGGCGAGCAACGGCACGTTCAGCAAAGTGAAGACGACCGCGGTGAGCCACGCGCCATGCACCAGCGGCAAAGCCACGCCCTCGGCAACCACGGCCACATAGTTCGGGTGACGGAACCACCTGTAGGGACCCGACGCGACCAGCGACAACTCCGGTACGACGATCACCCGGGTGTTCCACTGTGGACCGAGCACGGTGATGCACCACCACCGGAGACCCTGCGCGAGCAACACCACGGCCAGCATCGGCCAGCCCAGCGCCGGGATGAACGGGCGGTCGGCAACGATCGCCTCCACCAGACATCCGGCGAGCAGCCCGGTGTGCAGCACCACCATGAACGGGTAGTGGCCCTTCCCCGTCTCCACCCCGCCCTTGGCAAAGCTCCACTTGGCATTGCGGAGGGAGACCACCAGTTCGGCCACCCGCTCCAGCCCGACCAGCAGCACGAGGACGACGTACCACCACAAGGATGCGTCCATCAATCACCACTCCAATAGGACCAGCTCGGAACAGAAACCAGGGCCCATGGCCAGCAGCAACCCCATACCGCAAGGATGCTGGCGCAAGGTGTCACCGAGCACGTGCAGCACGGAGGAAGAGGAGAGATTGCCGACGGCGTCGAGCGATTTCCAGGTCCGGTCCAGTGCACCCGCGGGCAGGTCAAGCGCTTCCGAGACCGCGTCCAGCACCTTCGGGCCACCGGGGTGGCTCACCCAGGTCCCGATCTCCGGGACCGTCAGGCCGTGGTCCGCGAGGAAGCCGCGCACGTCGCCGCCGAGGTGCTGCCGGACCACGTCCGGTACGTCGGCGCCGAGCACGACGCGGAAGCCCCCGCTGCCGATGTCCCAGCCCATCACCCGCTCGGACTCCGGGTAGAGCCGGCTGCGCGTCGCCACTATCTCCGGTCCGGCAGCCCGGGGATGGTCCGACCCCGTCATGACCACTGCGGCCGCCCCGTCGCCGAACAGAGCACTGGCTACCAGGTTCGGCATCGAGGCGTCGTCACGCTGCAAGGTCAGGGAGCACAGCTCGACCGACAGCAGCACGGCGACCTGGTCCGGCCAGGCCTTCAGGTAGTCGTGCACCCGGGCGATCCCGGCGGCTCCCCCGACGCAGCCGAGGCCGAACAGCGGCACTCGCTTGATGTCCTCCCGCAGGCCGAGCCTGGCCGCGATCCGCGCGTCGATCGAAGGCGCGGCGATGCCGGTGACCGTGGTGAACATCAGCAGGTCCAGGTCGTGCAGCCCGAGCCCGGCAGCTTCGAGCGCACCCGCTACCGCCTCCGCGCCAAGGTCGACGGCCGTCGAGATCCACGCGTCATTGGCCTCGCCGAAATCCTTCAGCTGCGCGTATCGCTCCAGCGGGAGGGCCAGGTACCGATGCGAGACGCCCGCGTTCTCGTGCAGTCTGCGCAACAACCCAAGGCCTTTGCCGTCCGGCAAGCAGATCGTCGCGAAGGCGTCGGTGAGCTCGTGCTGAGCGTACCGATGAGGCGGGAGCGCGGCCTGGACAGCAGCGATACGCGTCATCGTGGCATCGTATGTGCGGTGGCCCGGACAAGCGACGTGAAGCGTGGCCTCAAGGGGCTGGCCCTGGCCAGCCACCCTGGCCCGACCGTCGCCGTCCCGACGCTGGTCACGGTCGTTGCCTGGTCGGCCGGCCGAGACGCCGCTGGCTGCGTATTAGTCGCCGCTGCGATCCTCACCGGCCACCTCTCGATCGGCTGGAGCAATGACGCGATAGATGCCGCCCGGGACACCAGTGTGGCCCGTAGCGAGAAACCGATCGTGGCCGGCCTGATAGGTCGGCGTACGGTCTGGATCGGGGCGATCGTTATGGCGGCGGCCTGCATCCCGTTGTCGCTGGCCAGCGGGCTGCTGGCGGGCCTTGCCCATCTTGTCGGGGTGGCGATGGCCTGGGCCTACAACCTGTGGCTGAAGTCGACCCCGATCTCCTGGCTCCCGTACGCCGTCGCCTTCGGGCTGCTGCCGTCCTTCGTCACCCTCGGTACGCCGCCCGAGCACGCGTGGGCGCCCTGGTGGGCAACGGCCGCCACGGCTCTTCTCGGCGTCGGCGCGCACCTGACGAACGTCGTACCGGATCTGGCTGACGACCTTGCGACCGGCATCAGGGGCGGCCCGCATCGACTCGGCCGGGCAGCACGGATCATGGCACCGCTACCGCTGGCGGTGGCGACCACGCTGCTGGTGGTCGCCCCGGCCGGGCCGATCGGGATCGCCGGGTGGATCACCCTCGGCATCGTCGCGGTCCTGCTTGCTGTGATCGTCGCGTGGCAGAAAGCGCCGTTCCTGGTCACGATCGCGGTGGCGGCGGTCAGCGTCATCGTGCTGGTCCTGCGCGGCGACGCTCTTACCTAGCCTCTAGGTGTTGTCGGGTTTGAGGGGGGCGTTGCTGCCGAGGATCGCGGCGGTCAGTGCCTCGGCGGGTTTCTTGGCCGCGCGCGGGGTGGTGATAAGCACCAGGTCGATCGAAGGCAGCTCCGGCAGTCCCGCGCTGGGCGGCGGCTCGACCAGGTCGGCCGGCATCAGGCTGCGCGCGAAGATAGCGATCCCCAATCCGGCCCGGACAGCAGCCAGTACGCCGTTGACTCCGCGCACGATGCAGGTGATCCGGCAGCTCCGCCCGGCTTCTTCAAGAGTCTGTACGCCGAGCGAGCGGCTCAGGCTCGGGGCCTGGTAGGCAACCAGCGGCACATGTCCGTCCGGATCGATCCGGGTGCCTGCGATGCCCGCCCAGACCAGCGGGTCGCGCCGGACCAGCCGGCCGTTGGGTTCGTAGCCGGCACCGACGGTGTGTTTCACATAGGCCAGGTCGAGGTGGCCGGACTCGACCCGCCGGAGCAGACTGGGACTCTGCGCAACGGTGAGCTCCAGGTCGATCCGCGGGTACAGTTGCCGGAAGTCCCGCAGGATCCGGGGCAGCGGCGTGAGCGCTAGGTCGTCGGTGACGCCGAACCGCAGTCGGCCGCGCAGCTCGGAACCGGTGAAATAGCCAGCTGCCTCCTCATGCGCCGCGAGGATGGTCCGGGCGAATCCAGCCATCGCCTCGCCGTCGGCCGTGAGCGTGACCGTGCGGGTGTCGCGGACGAACAGGGACCGCCCGACTGCCTGCTCCAGCTTGCGGACGTGCTGACTGACGGTCGGCTGGCGGATCCCCAGCCGGTCGGCCGCCTGGGTGAAGCTGAGCGACTGCGCGACCGCCAGGAAGGTCCGAAGCTGGTCCGGATCGTAGGTCACGGTGGCACCTCTCATTGCGGGACGCAATAAGACTAATACGATCCATTCCCTGTCAGGATCCAGGTCCAAACCGCGAGAATGGACATGACCTCCCCTGACCCGCCCACTTCGTAGGGACGCCTCTTGACCACCCGGGCCACCGGTTCTGCCCACCTTTCCGCCGATTTCCACACCCACCGCCCCGCCACCAATTCGGCGGAAACACCAGATGAATTGCCGGTAGCGCAGCGCCGACCCGGCTGGCGCGACACCTTCAGTGCCTTGCAGGTCAGGAATTTCCGGCTTCTCGTGGCCGGGCTGTTCGTCAGCTCGACCGGTGGCTGGGTGCAGCGCATCGCCCAGGACTGGCTGGTCCTCACCATCACCGGCAGTGCCACCGCAGTCGGCATCACCACTGCTCTGCAGTTCACGCCGACCCTGTTGCTCGGCCTCTTCGGCGGCGTGATCGCGGATCGGTTCCCGAAGCGCCGGATCCTGCTGGTCACCCAGGCGACGATGGGAACCCTGGCGGCGATCCTCGCCACCCTCGCGCTGACCGGTGACGTCCAAGTCTGGCAGGTCTACACACTGGCGTCGATCCTGGGCCTGGCCACCGCCGTCGACAACCCGACCCGGCAGTCGTTCGTCACCGAACTGGTCGGGCGTCAGCGGCTCCGGAACGCGATCAGCATGGTCTCCTCCACGTTCCAGCTCGGCGGCTTGATCGGCCCGGCCCTCGGCGGCGCCATGATCGGCGCGGTCGGTACCGGCTGGGCGTTCGCCCTCAACGCCGCGACGTTCTTCGCCTCGATCTCCGCGCTGCTGATGATGCGCGAGCACGAGATGCCCGGTCTGTCGGCCGCCCGCCAGGCGAGCCACGGGATGCGGATCCGTGATGGCCTCCGCGAGGGCCTGAAGTACGCCGTGCACGAGCCGGCGGTCCGCTGGGCGATCGTGCTGGTCGGCATCTTCGGCATGTTCGCCATCAGCCTGCCGGTGACCCTGACGGCGTTCGCGGACGTGGTCTTCCACACCGGCGCCACCGGCTATGGCGTGCTCAACTCGGTGGTCGCGGTCGGCTCACTGATGGGCGCGCTGCTCTCGGCCAGGCGGCTGCGCCCGACGCGGCTGCGCAACCTGGTCGGAATCGCGTCGATCCTGGCAGTGACCGAGATGATCGCCGCTGTTGCCCCGTCATTGTGGACCTTCCTGCCGCTGCTCTCCGCGCTCGGCATGGCCACGCTGATGTTCCTCACTGCGGCGCAGTCGATGGTCCAGCTGATCACCCCGGACGGCCTCCGTGGCCGGGTGGCCGGCCTCTACAACCTGGTCTTCATCGGCGGCGGAGCCATCGGCGGCCCCCTCGTCGGCTGGATCGCCGAACACTACGGAGCGCGCGTCAGCCTCCTGCTGGCTGGGCTCATCCCGGCCACGGCGACCATCGCGATCACGGTCAAGCTGGCCCGGTCAGGTCGCCTCCGCCTGGTTGTGCTGCGTCCGACCGAACGGCGCTCACCGTGGCGCCAGCCACCGCTTCGCGTCCAGGTGGCCAACGCCCCGATCCGGGTCACCCGCCCGGAAGGTCACCCGATCCGTCGCGAGCGCCCGTTGATCCTCGGCCGCCGGCTCCACCTCCGCGGCGACAGCACGCCGCACTCCCACCCGCGC
>JAWWOY010000739.1:0-6239 GCA_033851195.1 Kribbellaceae bacterium
CGGTTCCTGCGCCGCTACGACATCGTGGAGGAGGCAGCCCCCCTGCCGGGGGAGGTCGTGTTGAAGAAGAACTCACCGAGCGCGTTCTTCGGCACTCCGCTGGCGGCTCATCTCATCAGCCAGGGAATCGACACGCTGCTGGTCTGCGGGGAGAGCGCAAGCGGGTGCGTCCGCGCAACAGTCGTCGATGGCTGCAGTTATCGATTGCACATGATCATCGTCGAGGAGTGCGTCTATGAGCGCCACGTGGCCTCACTGGCGATGAGCCTGTTCGACATGGACCAGAAGTACGGCGATGTCATCTCGCTCGCCGCCGCTCTCGATTGGCTGAAGCAGACGACCGACGTACCGCTGACATGACAGATCGCGCACTGCTGTTCCCGAAGAGCGTTTCAGCTGACGAAATTGTACTTTCGCCACGCGGAATGGCTCTGTAACGTGCCCGACATAAGGCATCCAATGACCGAGGATCGAGTGACAGGAATGGACAAGTAATGCCCGAGCACGAGTGGCCCGAGTCGATGCTCCGGGCATTTTCCGCCGTGGGGGTGGAGATTCTTCCCTATGTCCCCGACGGCGTCCTGGCGCCGCTGCTGGATCAGGCTGCGGAGCGCGGGTTCGACCTCGTGCCGTTGACGCGTGAAGAGGAGGGCGTAGGTGTCCTCTCCGGTGTCTACCTCGGCGGTCGTCGCGGCGCACTGCTCATGCAGACCAGCGGGCTCGGGAACAGCCTCAACGCGATCGGCTCGCTGGCCATGGCGCAGCGGATCCCGCTGCCGATGGTCGTCACCGAGCGCGGCGGACTCGGCGAGAAGGTGGCTACGCAGATACCGTTCGGTTCCGCGTCATCACGCATCCTGGCGGCCATGGGCGTCAGCGTCTTCGAGGTCAGCGAGGCCAGCCAGACCTTCGACGTGGTGACGGGTGCGACGGAAATGGCCTACGTCAGCCGCGTTCCGACCGTGATCTTGATCAAGTCGATCCTTTCGATGGAGGCCGCAGCATGACCGATTCCATGGTGGATCGCCTTGACGCGATGCGAGTCCTGCGCGACTCCCTCCGCGACGAGTTGGTGGTCGGTGGCCTAGGCAATCAGTCCTACGATCTGTACCTGTCCGGCGACCGGCCGGCCAACTTCTACATGTGGGGCGCCATGGGCCTGGCACCCTCTGTGGGTCTAGGGGTCGCTGTTGCTGCCCCGGATTCCAGAGTCATCGCCCTGGAGGGAGATGGCGGTCTATTGATGAATCTGGGTGCCCTGGCAACGATCGGCGCGCGGCAGCCGGCGAACCTCGGGCTGATCATCTTCGATAACCAGGTCTACGACCTGACCGGCCGCCAGGCCACCGCGTCGGGCATGGGTACCGATCTTGCTTCAGTCGCCAGAGGCTGCGGTATCGAGCGGACACAGCGCCTCACCACCATCGAGGAATTCAGGACGAGTCTGGCGAAGATGCTGCTGGCGGAGGGGCCTTGGTGCCTCGTGGTGACCACGGGACCGACGCGGAGCGATCGCAGGAAGCCGCTGACAGAGTTGCGGAGAAGGTTCGTTCAGCTCGAGTCCTTCATCGACGCGGCCTCCGGCGCCAGGGGATGAGCATTCGATGACGTCATCAGAAATCTCTCGGAACGAATCATCGATACTTCTCCCGGCACCGAGAGTGACAAAGTCAAAATATATCCGTAACGTCATCCATGGTGGCATCATGTATGTCAGCGGACAACTTCCGTACGACCATGAAGACATAAAGATCACTGGGATCGTTGGCAATGAGGTATCCATAGGAGCCGCGCAGGATGCGGCCAGACTGTGTGCACTCAACGCATTGGCGATCATTTCTCACGAGCTTGACGGACTCGACCGTGTTCAGCAGGTACTGCGAATGACTGGCTATGTCGCAAGCACGTCCGAATTTGCCGGACACTCAGCGGTCGCGGACGTAGCCAGCGCCGTTCTGCTCGAGGTTCTGGGCGAACGGGGCCGACATGCTCGATCTGCCATCGGAGTATCGTCATTGCCCCGCAATGCGCCGGTGGAAATCGAACTGACGGTAGCCGTTCGGCCTGAGGTGAGCGTTAGCGATCAGTCCGCGTCGCCGTCTTACGTCGAGACGCTGCGGTAGGTAAGGTAGCCGTGGCATTCCTAGAGGGGGAAACGTGACGACTGACTCCACATCTGAGCAATACGGTGTGCGGTCAGTCGCGCGCGCCCTGGATCTGCTCCTGGAGCTCAGCACTTGCGACCGGCCGATCGGATTGAGCGAACTGGCCCGCCGGGCGAAGCTCCACCCCACTACTGCCTTGCGACTGCTCGAGACCTTGCGCTCGCGCGGCTTCGTGCACCAGGGCGCGGACCGCGCGTACGTTCTGGGCAGCAGGACGTTCGAGGTGGGGAGTGCCTTCTTGCGTAATGTCTCTATCTGGTCCCAGGCGAATCAGCTCGCTGAGCAGCTAGCCGCAGTCACCGAGGAGACAGCAAGCGTAGGTGTACTGGACGAGGGGCAGATTCTGTACATCGCCATCGCGCGGGGGCAAGGGGACGTTGGCATCGCCTCAGCGCCCGGAACGCGCCATCCGCTCTATTGCACGTCACTGGGCAAGGCAATCCTTGCAGCGCTCCCGGTCGATTTCGCGGATTACCTTCTCGAGGATACGCCGCTCGTGCGTTTGTCTGCGAAAACGATCGTAGACGTCGACGTCTTCCATGCCGAGCTTGTCTCGATCCGCAAACGCGGCTATGCAGTCGACGACGAGGAGCGGACGCCGGGCGTGGTGTGTGTAGGTGCCGTGGTCCATGATCACCTCAGGCAGCCCGTAGGTGCCATTTCCATCTCAGGCCCGGCGTTTCGCATGCGCGAGCATGGGATCGAGAGATTGGGGCGGGCTGTCATGGCGACGGCGAACTCCTTCTCGGTTCCGAGCGGTGACGGGCGCGAGCCGCGTCAGTAATTTGCTGGCAGCAATGCGTTGGGTTAGCCGCGGGACTCGCGGCGTTGTGCCTTCTCATAGTTAGGGAGAATTGAGTTGCAACTCCTTCTTGATGCTGGAACCGCAGTTATATCCGACATTTTCGACAGCAACGGAATAGAGCCACCGGTGCTTTCCGAGAGTCTCTTCGCCATACAGCGGGGATCTCGGTTCGTCGGGCCGGCTTTCACGATCGCTGGGGCTTCGGTGACGTTCCGCGGAGCCGGAGATCGAGAGAAGCTCGCGGCAATTGACGGCATGGCGAAGGGAGTAGTTCCGGTCTGGGCGGGCTCGGATATCCATGGAGTCTGTTGTTTCGGTGACCTGCTGGGCGAGGCCATGAAGATACGGAGCTGTGCGGGAGTGGTCGTGGACGGCGGTGTCCGTGACGTCGCTTACCTTCGCGAACTGATGCTTCCCGTCGTCGCCAGGTACCGCACACCCGCGCAGGCCATCGGCCGGTGGAAGGTCACCGCACATCAGATTCCGGTTCAGGTCCGCGGCGCTTTGACGGACTGGGTCACCGTCAACCCCGGTGATCTGGTCGTCGCGGACGAGGACGGGGTGCTCATCGTGCCGGCGTCGGACGCGGACAGCGTAGCCGCGGAGGCTGCCCGATGGGCCGGTGCAGAGTCCGAGGCCCGGGATGCCATCCGGCAGGGGATGTCGCTGGTCACCGCGCTGGATCGTTACGGGCACCTGTGACCGGCCATCCGGTTCTCGTTACTTCAGAGCCACCGAGGCGAGCGCGATGACGAGCGGGATCACGAGCGCTGGCGGGACCGGGGCGTAGGTGTGCGCGTGGCCGCGCAGGGCAATACCACCGTCCGGTCGTCGAAATGGTTGATGGCAGGGGATGATTGACGATGTCGCCAGACCGACCGAACAGTCCGGTCCGCTGCGGCGCCCAGGCGGAGAGGGGTCGCTCGTGCTGTTCCGTCAGCTGGAGTACTTCGTGGCGGTGGCCAGGGAGAGGCACTTCGCGCGGGCGGCAGAAGCCTGCTACGTATCCCAGCCTGCCCTTTCGGCGGCGATCGCCAAGCTCGAGCGGGAGCTGAACGTCACGCTGATCAATCGTGGGCACAGCTACGAGGGCCTCACCCCGGAGGGTGAACGGCTCGTCGTGTGGGCCAAGCGGATCCTCGCTGAGCAAGACGCGTTCAAGGCCGAGGCGGCCGCCGTTCAGTCGGGCATTGCCGGGACGCTCCGGCTGGGGACAGAACCCACGGCATCGACGACGGTGGCACTTCCTGTGGCCGCGTTCTGCGCGGCGCACCCGCTGGCCAAGGTGCAGGTGTCTTCCCGGCTGTCGACGGCGGAGCTGCACCGGATGCTGTGCGACTTCGAGCTGGACGCGGCGATCGCTCATTTCGCCCCCGGCGACCGGGAGAGCTTGCAGGTGGTGCCGCTGTACGAGGAGAGATATATGGTGCTGGCGTCCGGCGACCAATTGGTGCCCCCGACCGGCACCATGACGTGGACGGACGCGGCCCAGTTGCCGCTCGCGTTGCTGACGCGCGACATGAGGATTCGCCAGATCATTGACAGTGCGTTCGCGGACAGCGGGGTCGTGGTGACCCCACAGGTGGAGACGGACTCGGTCGCGTCCCTCTATGCACACGTGGGCGTCGGCGAGTGGGCGAGCATCGTGCCGCATACCTGGTTGCGTGCGATGCCGGTTGTCGGCAACACGAGAGCCGTCCGCTTGGTCCCGGACGCCAGGGCGCAGGTCTCAGTGGCTATCCACGCAATGACTCCCGGCTCGGTCGTGGCTCGGGCGTTCGTGAAGGCGGCAACGGGCTTGTCACTGACCGAGTTCTTCGACCAGCCGCTGCCGACCGAGCACCGCATCAGGTGAGACCGGACACCGCGGTGTCATTGCGCGTACCGGGCGTCGACCGCCCGCCGGTCGAGCCCGCCCTTGGCGGTGTGAGGCAGCGCAGCGACGACTTCGAGCCGGTCGGGTACTTGGAAGGCGGACAGCCGGTTACGGCAGTACTGCAGGATCTCCTCGGACCCGATGCTCTCGCCCTCGCGGACGACCACCGCGGCGCCGACTCGTTGGCCGTAGGTCGCGTCGGGGATGGCGAACACGGCCGCCTCGGCGACTCCGGGATACCCGCCGAGGATGTCCTCGACGTGCTCGGGCGAGATCTTCTCGCCGCCACGGTTGATGAGGCTCTTGATGCGCCCGGTGAGGAACAGGTACCCGTCGTCGTCCAGTGAGCCCAGGTCGCCAGTGCGGAACCACCCGTCGGCGAAGTTGCGCGCCAACTCGGCCGGGTCGGCAAGGTAGCCGCGGGAGACGGTGGGGCCGTGCACCCACACCTCGCCTTCGGTGCCGGCAGGGCACGTGTGCCCGTTCTGGTCGACGACACGAAGGTCCACTACGGTTGCCCGACCGACCGACCCGTGCTTCAGCGGCCCGTGCTGCGGCAGCGGCTCGCTGGCTGCCTGGTGTGTGGACTCGGTCATCCCATAGGCGGACAGCAGCGGCACACCGAGCGTACGCTCGAGCGCTCGCCCCGTGGCCGCGTTGAGGGGAGCACTGCAACTGCGCATGAATCTCAAGGGCGCGACCTGCCGGCCTGGGTACTCGAGCGCTGACCGTTCCAGCAGGATCTCGTAGATGGTCGGGACCGCGGTGAACCACGTGGCGGCTACGTCCCGCACGTCGTCCCAGAACGTGTGTGCTGAGAACCGTCCCCGCTCGGGCAACAGCACGCATCCCCCACTGGCCAGGGAGGCCAAGAGCGTCGCGAACAGCCCGTGGCCGTGGAAGAGCGGCATCACTGCGACCGTCGCGTCGTCAGATCCCAGCTCGTAGGCGGCGCAGATGCCCCGCACGGAGGCGGCCACATTAGCCTGCGTCAGCGGGACCATCTTGGCCCGGTCGGTGGTTCCCGCGGTGAACAGGACGAGGGCATCGTGGCCCGAGAGTTCGCGTGCCGCGCCCCGGACCTGCCGCACCGCACGTACGCCGGTCTCGAGCGTGGCCGTCGGCGTCCCGGTACGGGAGGTGTCCACGCGCAGGGTCCACGTCGGGACGTGGTCCGGTGCGACCGGCGCGGGGTCGACCGTGGGTGGGCCGACCAGCATCGCCTCCGCCCCCAGCGCCTCGAGCCGGGCGGATATCTGTGACTCGGGCAGTGTGGGGTCCATCGGCGCGACCACCAGTCCGGCCCGTGCCGCGCCCAGGAGCGCGACGACGAACTCGGCGTTGTTGGCGCAGACCAGGCCGACCGCGTCTCCGCGACTCAGCCCGGTGCTGC
>JAWWOY010000757.1:0-3097 GCA_033851195.1 Kribbellaceae bacterium
GGGACGGATGGGGCAGCACGATCGGCGTGTGACACGTGTGGCCGGAGTGGTAGTCGGGGTAGCCTGCTACATATGGCGACCCGCACGTCTTCCCCGGCGCGGGCGCGGAAGTCGACGGCCCGCCGCCCGAGTACGGAGCGGTCGGCCGCTGGTGGACGCACCCGTCCGTCTGGCACCAAGCGCAGTGGTTCCACCGCTGCGCGGACAGCTGTGCCCAAATCCGGGGCCGGGCCCTTCGCGGTCGCCATGCTGGTGCTCGGCCGCGGCTTCGTCAAGTGCTGGATCGGTATTGCCCACCTGCTCGGCAGCATCGTCCGCGGTGTCGGCCAGGGGGCGCGTGACCTGGATCCGGCGCATCGCCGGGACGGTGTGGGGCTCACCCTGATCGGTCTGGCCGTAGTGGTCGCCGCCTCGCTCTGGTGGGACCTGCCGGGCAAGGTGGGCGATGCCGTCCGGACGGTGGTGAACGGGAGCGTCGGCCTGCTCGGCTGGGCGATCCCGCTGATGTTGGTGGTGATCGCTTGGCGGACGCTGCGCCATCCCGACCGCAACGGCCCGGCCGGCCGGCAGGTGATCGGCTGGACCTCGATCGCGCTCGGCGTGCTCGGCCTGGTGCACATCGCGAACGGCATCCCGCGGCCCGGCGACCCGAGCGCCGACGGTTCCCTGCAGGATGCGGGCGGCGCCATCGGTTACGTCGTCTCGTCGCTGCTGTCCGACCTGCTCACCCAGTACGTCGCTGCGCCACTGCTGGTGCTGCTGTCGATCTTCGGCGCACTAGTGGTCACCGGCACGCCGGTCTACGCCATCCCGCTGCGCGTGCGGGCCGCGTTCGACGTACTGCTGGGGCGGACCGAGATTCCGGCGGACGCGCCCTCGGCCGCTAGTCCGGTCGGCGACGACACGGTGCGGCTGACCCGCAAGGAGCGGCGGCAGAAGGCGCTCGAGGAGGACGGTGAACCCAGCGTCAAGCCGTATGACTCACCGGTTCTCGAAGGCCGCGAGATCTTCAAGCGTGGCAAGAAGGCCAAGCCTGCGGAGCCGGAGGAGGACGAGAGCATCTTCGTGCCGGACCTCGGCGGCCCGGTGGCAGCCGAGCCGCCTGCCGCCTCGAAGGCCAAGAGCGAGGCGGCCGCTGAGCCTCCGCCGCACACGCCGCTGCCGCAGCGGGTGGAGCAGCTCAGCCTGTCCGGCGACATCACCTACACGCTGCCGGACGGCCAGGTGCTGAAGCCCGGCTCGGTGCACAAGCCCCGGAGCAAGGCCTCTGACGCGGTGGTCGGCAAGCTCACCGAGGTCTTCGACCAGTTCGGCATCGATGCCCAGGTGACGGCCTACACCCGCGGCCCGACAGTGACCCGGTACGAGGTGGAGCTCGGCTCCGCGGTGAAGGTCGAGAAGGTCACCGCGCTGAGCAAGAACATCGCGTACGCCGTGGCCAGCGCCGACGTACGGATCCTGTCCCCGATCCCGGGCAAGTCCGCGATCGGTATCGAGATCCCGAACGTCGACAAGGAGATCGTCAGCCTCGGTGACGTGATCCGGTCTGCCACGGCCCGCAACGATCATCACCCGATGGTGGCCGGACTGGGCAAGGACGTCGAGGGTGGCTTCGTCGTCGCGAACATGGCGAAGATGCCGCACCTTCTGGTCGCGGGTGCGACGGGTTCGGGTAAGTCGTCGTTCGTCAACTCGCTGATCACCTCGATCCTGATGCGGGCGACGCCGGACGAGGTCCGGATGGTCCTGGTCGACCCGAAGCGGGTGGAGCTCAACAACTACGAGGGCATCCCGCACCTGATCACCCCGATCATCACGAACGCCAAGAAAGCGGCCGAGGCGCTGGGGTGGGTCGTCCGCGAGATGGACCTGCGGTACGACGACCTGGCGGCCTACGGGTTCCGGCATGTCGACGACTTCAACAAGGCGGTTCGCGCCGGCAAGGTGAAGCCCCCGCCGGGCAGCGAGCGGGTGCTGTCGCCATACCCGTACCTGCTGGTGATCGTGGACGAGTTGGCCGACCTGATGATGGTGGCGCCGCGCGACGTGGAGGATTCGATCGTCCGGATCACCCAGCTCGCCCGGGCTGCCGGTATCCACCTGGTGCTGGCCACCCAGCGGCCGAGCGTCGACGTGGTCACCGGTCTGATCAAGGCGAACGTGCCGTCGCGGCTGGCGTTCGCCACCTCCTCGCTGGCCGACAGCCGGGTCATCCTGGACCAGCCGGGCGCGGAGAAGCTGGTCGGCCAGGGTGACGGACTGTTCCTGCCGATGGGCGCGAGCAAGCCGATGCGTATCCAGGGCGCCTGGGTCACGGAGAACGAGATCCGCGCGGTCGTCGAGCACTGCAAGGAACAGTTGCAGCCGACCTACCGCGAGGACGTCACCGCGGCGGCCGGTCCGAGCAAGGATCTGGACGAGGAGATCGGCGATGACCTCGACCTGGTGGTCCAGGCTGCCGAGCTCATCGTCTCCACGCAGTTCGGCTCTACGTCGATGCTGCAACGCAAGCTCCGGGTCGGCTTCGCCAAGGCGGGCCGGCTGATGGACATCCTGGAGAGCCGGGGCGTGGTCGGGCCGAGCGAGGGTTCCAAGGCCCGCGACGTACTGGTGAAACCTGACGACCTAGAGGACTTCATCGCGACCCTGCGAGGAGAGTGACCCGTGACCGTCCATACAACGATGAGCGGGTCCGGCCGGTACGCCGGCGACCCCGGGGGGCGGGCCGAGGAATTCACCGTTCGCGCGTCGCAGACGGTGCACGGCGGAGTGGCGCTAGGTGCTGCCCTGGTCGCGGTCGGCTTTGCCACCTCGGCCTCGGGAAGCCCCACCGGCATACTGCGCTGGATCGCTGCGGCGGGCTTCGCGGCGCTGGCACTGGTGAGCGCCCGGGCCCTGACGGTCGGCGCGTTGCTGGTCGCCGACGATGTCGGGATCCGGCTGCGGATCCGGAACGAGTGGATCGGCACCCGGTGGGAGGACATCGAGGAGGTGACGGTGTTGCCGCGCCGGCATCCGCTCGACGACGGCCGGATCGCGGTGCACCTGCTGGACCCCGGACCGATGCTCGGGTCGATGACCCAGGCCGACCGTAAGG
>JAWWOY010000764.1:0-10509 GCA_033851195.1 Kribbellaceae bacterium
CGGCGACGGGCTCGGTGGCCGCGCTGATCACCCGGGCCACCGGCGTCGCGCCGTACTTCGTCGGCAAGCCGAACCCCTTGATGATGCGCAGCGCGCTGAACCAGATCGAGGCCCACTCCGAGACCACTGTCATGATCGGCGACCGGATGGATACCGATATCGTCAGCGGCCTCGAGGCAGGCATGCGCAGTGTGCTCGTGTTGTCCGGCTCCACCGGCGAGCACGAGGTGGACCGCTTCCCTTACCGCCCGACGCGCATCGTCGAGTCCATCGCCGACGTGGTCCCGCTGGTGGGCGATCCGAATGCCGCGTAGGTCGTCAGTCCTCAGTCCGAGGTGAGGACTGACGCCGGTCCGCCGATATACCCGCTGCTGCTGCCTACTTGCGCTGTGCTTCGCACTCGGTCAGAACGTCGCATCGGCGGTGACAGTCCAGCCTGTGACCCAACTCGTGGCGGCGTTGCGGCGGGGTGGCACAATGTCGGTACGAGTGAACCCACTCGCGTGCTCCGGGGTCGGTGTAATTCCGAGCCGGCGGTGACAGTCCGCGACCCGGTCGAGGCAGCATCTCGGCCGGCTGACCTGGTGGAATTCCGGGACCGACGGTGAAAGTCCGGATGGGAGGCGCACGCGATCGGCGGGTGTGCTCCGGCGTCGGGACGACGCGGTTAGCCGTCGTCCGCGAGGTCCGGGTGCGCGTGCGCTGGTTGTCATGGCCCCGCGAGCGCGTCCGTGACAACGAGGGACCCGTCTGTGAAGAACGCCTCGCCGATCGACCTTGCCTGGATGCGTCGTGCCATCGAACTGGCCGCACGCGGCATCGGCAGCACACATCCGAACCCGGTCGTCGGCTGTGTCATCACGGATAGTTCCGGCCATCCGGTGGGCGAGGGTTTCCACGCCGTCGCCGGTGGTCCGCATGCGGAGGTCGAGGCCCTGCTGATGGCAGGGGACCGCGCCCGCGGCGGGTCGGCGTACGTGACCCTCGAGCCCTGCAACCACACCGGCCGCACCGGGCCGTGCTCAGAGGCACTCATCGCAGCCGGGATCACCCGGGTCCTGTACGCCGTACCGGATCCCAACCGGCAGGCGTCCGGGGGTGCCGAGAAGCTCGCCAGCAAGGGCATCCAGGTTGAAGCCGGTGTCTTGCAGGAAGAGGCAGAGGCGGTCAACCACGTCTGGTTGCACTCGATCCGCACCCGCAGGCCGTTTGTCACCTGGAAGTTCGCCACCACCCTGGACGGCCGCAGTTCAGCCCCGGACAGGTCCAGCAAGTGGATCACCGGACCGCTGGCGCGAGCCGACGTACACCGCAAGCGCGCCGAGTGCGACGCGATCGCGGTCGGCACGCAGACCGTGCTGGATGACGACCCCGAGCTCACCGTGCGCGACCAGGACGACCGGCCCGTCGGCCGCCAGCCGCTCCGGGTGGTCGTCGGCGATCGGGAGATCCCGCCGACCGCGCGGGTCCGCAACGAGCATGCCGAGACCCTGCTGCTCCCCACCCACGACCCGGCCGAGGTGCTGCGCCAGTTGGACGACCACCAGATCCGGCACCTCTGGCTGGAGGGCGGCCCGACCCTGGCCGCCGCCTTCCTGCGCGCCCGACTGGTCGACCAGATCGTCGCGTACGTCGCCCCGGCCGTGCTCGGTTCGGGCCATTCCGCGATCGGGGATCTGGGCGCGGAATCTATTGCCGACCTGCGGCGCTTCAACCTTGCGGACGTCAGCCGACTGGGCAACGACGTCCGGCTGACTCTGACCCCGCTCACCGAAACTCCGCTCACCGATCAAGGGACGGTCTAGAGATGTTCACCGGAATCGTCGAAGAACTGGGCACCGTGGAGGCCCTCGACCTGCTCGAGGGCGATGCAGCGCGGCTCCGGATCAGCGGCCCGCTAGTCACCGCGGATGCCGGCCACGGCGACTCGATCGCCGTGAATGGTTGCTGCTTGACCGTGATCGAGGTCGGCGACGGCACCTTCACCGCCGACGTGATGCGGGAGACCCTGCAGCGCACCAGCCTCGGTGCCGCCGAGAAGGGCTCCCGGGTGAACCTGGAGCGCGCCGTCGCGGCGCATACCCGACTGGGCGGTCACATCGTCCAGGGCCACGTGGATGGCGTCGGCACCATCGCCGCGCGCGAGCCGGCCGAGCACTGGGAGGTAGTCCGGGTCTCCGCGCCGGCCGAGATCCTCCGGTACGTCGCAGAGAAGGGCTCGATCGCCGTCGACGGGGTGTCCCTGACGGTCACCGAGGTGGACGACGCATCGGGCACGTTCGGTATCAGCCTGATCCCCACCACGCTCGAGCTCACCGTGCTCGGCCGCAACAAAGTCGGCGACACCGTGAACCTCGAGGTCGACGTCATCGCCAAATATGTCGAGCGACTGCTGACGGCCTCGGGCACGGTAAAGAGCGGGCCTGAGGCCATTACTCGCGAGGCCGTTACTGGAGGCAAGGAATGAACTTCTTCGACTGGTTGCTGCGCTCCCAGGTGACCATCGCCGGCTCGCCGGTGCTGGTCCGGGAGATCGTCGGCAACGTCTTCGGGCTCGCGAGCGCGCTCTTCGGGATGCGTCGGCTGGTCTCGGCCTGGCCGGTGGGCATCATCGGCAACGTGCTGCTGTTCACGGTCTTCGTCGGTGGGGTCTTCAACACCCCGCAGGACAAGGACCTCTGGGGTCAGGCCGGCCGCCAGGTCTTCTTCGCCCTGGTCAGCCTCTACGGCTGGTACCGCTGGTACCAGGCCCGCCATGCGGTGAACAACGACGGCCACGGGGTCCAGCCGCGCTGGGCGACGAACCGCGAGCGGCTCGAACTGCTCGGCGTCGGCGTGATCCTCTACGGGATCAGCTACCCGGTGCTGAAGGCCCTTGGTTCCTGGGGCCCGCAGTGGGATGCGTGGATCCTCACCGGCTCCATCCTGGCGACGTACGGGATGGCTCGGGGCTGGGTCGAGTTCTGGCTGATCTGGATCGCGGTTGACGTGGTCGGCGTACCGCTGCTGCTGCAGTCGAAGTTCTACCCGTCCGCCGCCATGTACGTCGTCTACGGGCTCTTCTGCGTGCTCGGGTTCGCCTCCTGGTGGCGGATCCAGAGCCGGGCGACGGTCGGATCACCGACTGCTGTCGCGGCGGTGAGCTGATCATGGGCGCCGTGCTGAAGCTCGACACCATCGAGCACGCAATCGACGAGATCCGGGCCGGCCGCCCGGTCATCGTGGTGGACGACGAGAACCGTGAGAACGAGGGCGACCTGGTCTTCGCGGCTTCCAAGGCGACCCCCGAACTGCTGGCGTTCCTGATCCGCTACAGCTCGGGCGTGGTCTGCGTACCGATGGAGGCTGAGGAGCTCGACCGGCTGGGCATCCCGCTGATGACTCCGCACAACCGCGAGCGGCTCCGGACGGCGTACACGATCTCGGTCGATGCCAGAGACAACGTCACCACCGGGATCTCGGCGGCGGACCGGGCCCGGACGATCCGGACCCTGTCCGACTCCGCCTCGGAGTCGTACGACCTGGTGCAGCCCGGCCACGTCTTCCCGCTGCGCGCCCGCGAGGGCGGCGTACTGGTCCGGCCCGGTCATACGGAGGCGTCCCTGGATCTGACCAGGCTGGCCGGAATGCGGCCGGCCGCGGTGATCGCCGAGCTGGTGAACGACGACGGCACCATGAAGCGGGGCGCGGATCTGCGCACCTTCGCCGACGAGCACGGCCTGGTGCTGATCTCGATCGAGGACCTGATCCGGTACCGGCGCCGGACCGAGAGCCAGATCAAGCGGGTGGCGACCACCACCCTGCCCACCAAGTACGGCGACTTCGTTGCCCACGGCTACCGCAACACCGTGGACGGATCGGAACAGCTGGCCCTGGTCCACGGCAAGATCGGCGACGGGCCGACGCTGGTCCGGCTGCACTCGGAGTGCCTGACCGGCGACGTGTTCGGCTCACTGCGCTGCGACTGCGGACCCCAGCTCGAGGAGGCGCTGCGGCAGGTCGCGGCCGAGGGTGGCGTCGTCGTGTACCTGCGCGGGCACGAGGGGCGGGGAATCGGCCTGTTGCACAAGCTGCGGGCCTACGAGCTGCAGGACGCCGGCCGGGACACGGTGGACGCCAACCTCGACCTGGGCCTGCCCGCCGATGCCCGCGACTACGGCACCGGCGCGCAGATCCTGGCCGACCTGGGCATCACTTCCGTCCGGCTGCTGACGAACAACCCGGACAAGCTGGCCGGCGTCCAGGGCTACGGCATCGACGTGGTCGAGCGCCGCAGCATCTCGATCAACCCGACCGAGCACAACCTGCGGTACCTCAGGACCAAGCGCGACCGGATGGGGCACCACCTGCCGGGCGGCGTACTGACTGACGAGAACGGAGCCAGCTGATGTCCGGCAGTGGAGCACCCACCATCGAGACCCCCCGCGCGGAAGGCCTCCGGGTGGCCGTCGTCGCCGCCCAGTGGCACCCCCTGGTCACCGACTCCCTGGTCGCCGGCGCACAGCGCGCGCTGGCCGAATCCGGCGTCACCGACTTCAAGGTGCTCCGGGTCCCGGGCTCGTTCGAGCTCCCCGTCGCCGCCCTGCACGCCGCCAAGAACGGGTACGACGCCGTGGTCGCCCTCGGCGTGGTGATCCGCGGGGACACGCCGCACTTCGAGTACGTCTGCCAGGCGGCGACCGAGGGCCTGATGCAGGTGTCCGTGACAACCGGCATACCGATCGGGTTCGGCCTACTCACCTGCGACAACGACCCGCAGGCCCTCGACCGCGCCGGCCTCCCCGACAGCCGCGAGGACAAGGGCTACGAAGCCACCCAGGCGGCTCTAACCACCGCCCTAGCCACCCGCACCCTCTAACCCGCTCATCGGTCCGTAGTTACCCGGCGTGTCGCGATTCGTCGGTCCCGACGTGCCACCACCGGCATGGTCCCCGGTACGTCGTGCGCGAGGTTGGCGGGTGGTTCCGAGGTTGCCGCGGCCCCGGCGCGTTCATGCGTCGGGCGGGCTGTTGCGATGACTGACAGCAATGCTTCTGTGACCGGCTTTATGCGTCGATGGACCTGCGCAGGAACTGGTCTGACAGCCGCCGGGTCTGGTCGTCAATTCGGCGGTACTTCGGGGCCTTCAGCGCGCAGGTCCTCGTGGCGGTACGTGCCGCCCATGTCGTGGAACACCATCCCGGTCGTGGAATAAGTAACCGGCCCACTCACGCTCTCGCCTGAGAGGTCTCTTATATGGCCTCGTCCTTACTGCCTGTTCTCGGAGGGTCTTATGAGCACGACCACACACGCCATCGCCGCCGCAACCCCCGGCGCCCCGCTTGCCCCGGCGACGATCGAGCGCCGTGACCTGCGCCCGGACGACGTGCTGATCGACGTCGCGTACGCGGGCATCTGTCACAGCGACATTCACCAGGTCAACCAGGACTGGGGCACCGCGATCTTCCCGATGGTGCCCGGCCACGAGATCGCCGGCGTGGTCGCTGCGGTCGGCGCGGACGTCACGACGTACCAGGTCGGCGACCGGGTCGGTGTCGGCTGCATGGTCGACTCGTGCGGCGAGTGCGAGTACTGCCTGGCCGGAACCGAGCAGTTCTGTGTCGAGGGCAACATCCAGACCTACAACGCCGTCGGCTTCGACGGCGCGAACACCTACGGCGGCTACAGCCGCCAGATCGTGGTGAAAGAGGGCTTCGTCTGCCGGATCCCCGAGGCCATCGAGCTGGACGTAGCCGCTCCGTTGCTTTGTGCCGGCATCACCACCTACTCGCCGCTGCGCCAATGGGGCGCAGGGCCGGGCAAGAAGGTCGCCGTCGTTGGCCTCGGCGGGCTGGGCCACATGGCGGTCAAGCTTGCGGTGGCGATGGGCGCCGAGGTGACGGTGCTCAGCCAGAGCCTCAAGAAGCAGGAGGACGGCCTGCGTCTCGGCGCGAAGGACTATTTCGCCACCGGCGACGCGTCGACGTTCGACGTGCTCAAGCACCGGTTCGACCTGATCCTCAACACCGTTTCGGCGAACCTGCCGGTCGACGCCTACCTCGGCTTGCTGCGGGTCCGCGGGGCGATGGTGAACGTCGGCGCGCCGGCGGATCCGGACTCCTACAGCGCCTTCTCGCTGATCGCCGGGAACAACGTGCTCGCCGGGTCGGCGATCGGCGGCATCACCGAGACCCAGGAGATGCTGGACTTCTGCGCCGAGCACAGTGTCAGCGCGGAGATCGAGACGATCGCGGCCGACCAGGTCAACGAGGCCTACGAGCGCGTCGCGAACAGCGATGTGCGCTACCGGTTCGTCATCGACGCCTCGACCATCGGGGCCTGATCCCGCCTGGTTTACGACCGTGCTGCGGTCCTGTTTGGACATTCTCGTCGCCACGATCGTCAACAACGACCAGACCGAACGCCAACGGGTCAGGATGGAACCCCATTCGACTGTGGAAGGAATATCTTCGTGATCAAGAAGAAGCTGGGTGGGTTGGAAGTCAGCGCGCAGGGACTCGGCTGCATGGGCATGAGCCAGGCCTACGGGGTGCGTGACAACGACGAGGAGTCGATCGCCACCATTCACCGGGCTCTGGAGCTCGGGATCACCTTTCTCGACACCGCGAACGTCTACGCCAACGGCGTCAACGAGGAACTGGTCGGCCGCGCCATCGCCGGCCGCCGGGACGAGGTGGTGCTCGCCACCAAGTTCGGCATCGTCTGGCAGGACGGTGGGATGGCCGCCCGCGGCGACGCCGCGTACGTCAAGCAGTGCTGCGACGAGTCGCTGACCAGACTCGGCGTAGACCACATCGACCTCTACTACCAGCACCGGGTCGACCCGAATGTGCCCGTCGAAGAGACCTGGGGCGCCCTGGGCGAGCTGGTTGCCGAGGGCAAGATCCGGTACGCGGGCATCTCGGAGGCGAGCGCTGAAAGCATCCGGCGCGCGCACGCCGTGCATCCGGTGACCGCGCTGCAGAGTGAATGGTCGCTGTTCACCCGCGGGATCGAGGACGAGATCCTGTCCACCTGTCGCGAGCTGGGCGTCGGCGTCGTGCCGTTCTCCCCGCTGGGCCGCGGTTTCCTGACCGGTGCGGTCACATCGATGAAGGACCTGCCCAAGGACGACATGCGCCGCGGGATGCCCCGGTTCGCCGAAGGCAACTTCGAGAAGAACCTCGAGATCGTCGGCGCACTGCGCGAGCTGGCGGCGGAGAAGAACGTCACCGCCGGCCAGCTGGCACTCGCCTGGGTGCAGCACCAGGGCGACGACGTCGTGCCGATCCCCGGCACCAAGCGGCGGAAGTACCTGGAGGAGAACGCCGCGTCCATCGACATAGCGCTGTCCGAACAGGAAATCCGGTCGATCGAGGCCGCCGCTCCGGCGGACGCCGTCGCGGGTGCGCGCTACCCCGAGCAGCTCGCCCGCGCGGCCGGAAGGTGAAGGGAACAGAAGACCGACGCAACACTCCAAGCGGAAGCTGAGGGAGCTCGAGGTCAGCGCACAGGGCCTGGCTGCATGGCGATGAGCGAGTTCTACGGACTGGGTGACGACACAGAGTCCCTCGCGACCATCCACCAGGCCCTCGAACTCGGCGTGACGCTGCTGGACACCGCCGAAAGAGCGTCCCCGCCGGGCAGCCGAGTTCCAAAACCCGAAAGGCAGCCTGCGGTTCAAGGCGCGCAGCAGGGTCGTCGAGGTCCCGGAGGCGTTGCTGGCCTGACGGCCGGGCAGCCGGCTTCTGCCGGGGTCAGACGTGGTCGCGCGGAATGGTGTGTCGCCAGCTGTCGGCGTACACCCGTTCGGATCCTTCGTAGGCATCGAGCTGGGCATATAGGGAGAACTCCGTGGGGTTGGAGGTCAGCACAGTGCGCGTGATCGTCTCGGTCGTCCAACCGTCACGGGCGAAGCCCATGGTCCAGGTGGTCTCTCCGCAGACCGAGCCGAAGTCGTCGGCGACGCAGCTGTAGCGCTCGTGGGCGCGGCGGGTCACGTCCAGGTCGATGCCGGGGAAGCGCACCACGCCGAGGTCCTTGACCACCTCGAGGACGGACTCGTAGCCGATCAGGTCGCGGGTCACCGTCCACCGCTGCCGGCCGGGTTCCAGCTGTGTGGTGGACAAGGGCGGCGCACCCTCCGGCTCGCCGAGCGATGCCAGGGGCACGTCGCGGCCGGGCGCCGGGGCCGGGCGCAAGGGGAGCACCAGGGCGCTGGAGCGGGGGAACAGGGTGACCCGGACCGAGGCGGGCGGCGGCCACGCCAGCGGCCAGTAGGACGTCGAGAGCGCCAGCCGCAGCCGGTGCCCGGGCGGCAACGACTGGGCCATGGCGTTGAGCGTCAGCGTCACCCGGTACCGCTCGCCGGGAACGAGGGCCCGGGGCCGGTCGTGCCCGTCGCGGTGGGTGAGGTTCAGCAGGCCGTAGCTGATGCGGGTGGCACGGCCGTCGGGTGCGACGTCGGACAGCCGGGCCGCGAGCATGGCGACCGGTTGGTCGACGGCGCACTCGAGGTCCACGGCCGGGCAGCCGAGGAGCTCGACCGGTTCGGTGAGCGTCTCGCCGTCGAAGATCAGCGAGCCGCCGTCCTCCTCACGCTGGTCGTACGGCAGGTCGGGCGGGGCGTTGTAGGAACACCACTTGCCGGCGAACTGGCCGACCGAGAGCGGCGACTGCACGGTGAGCTCGGCCGGCGTCCCGGCCGGGGCTCCGGTGCCGGGCCGCCCGATGCGGTGGTCCCCCAACGGATGGCGCACCTGCTGCACGTTCGGGGAAGGCCAGCACGGTTCGGCGACCCAGCGACCGGGTCGCTCGGCATAGGCCGTCGACGGCGGAACGGTGTCCTGCATCCAGATGCGCAGCATTGGTTCGCTCATCACGCCGTTGTCGACGTCGCGCAGCCAGTGGTCCCACCACCGGACGAGCTCCTGCAGGAAGCCGATGGCCGGCCCCGGCTGGCCGAGGTGCGGGTACTTGTGCGACCACGGGCCGACGAGCCCCATGCGCGGGACGTCGAGGGCGGCGAGCAGCCGGAACACCGAGTTCGAGTACCCGTCGGCCCAGCCGCTGACGGCCAGCACCGGGCAACGGATGGCGGAGTAGTCCTCGCAGACCGAGCCGTGTCGCCAGTACTCGTCGCGACGCTGGTGGCGCAGCCATCGCTCCAGCCAGAGCCCGCTGCCCCGCAGCCGGTCGTGCCACATCGTCCGCCACCGGTCGCCGACCACCGCGGGGTCGGGGGGACAGGAGTTGTAGGCGAGCATCGTCGAGGCCCACGACAGGTTGTCGCTCAGCAGGCAGCCGCCCATGTAGTGCACGTCGTCGGCGTAGCGGTCGTCGGTGGAGGAGACGGTGACGATGGCGTCGAGGCCCGGCGGGCGGCGGGCGGCCACCTGCAGCGCGTTGAACCCGCCCCAGGAGATCCCCATCATCCCGGTCCGGCCGGTGCACCAGGGCTGCGCGGCGATCCAGCCGAGCACTTCCTCGGCGTCGGCCAGTTCCTGGTCCAGGTACTCGTCGGTCAGCACACCCTCCGATTCGCCGCTGCCGCGCAGGTCCACCCGCACGCAGGCGTAGCCGTGCCCGGCGAGGTAGGGGTGGTGCATCGAGTCGCGGACGGCGGTGAGGTCGCGCTGCCGGTAGGGAATGAACTCGAGGATCGCCGGTACCGTCTGGGCGTCTGAGGCCACGGGGCGCCAGATCCGGCCGGCGAGGCGGGTTCCGTCCGCGAGGGGGATCTCGACCCGGGTGTCCTCCCGGATCGGATACGGGAACTGGCGCACGATGTGCATGTCGGCTCAGCCCGGCCCGACGGTGTCGATCTCGAACGGCAGCCCGGCGACGCAGCGCTCGAACTTGCGGGTCAGCTCCTCCTCGTCGGCGGCGCCGACGTGGACGCTGGCGAGCTGGTAGCTGTAGCTGTCCTGGTCGCGCAGCTCCGAGAGCCGGTCGCCGGGGCGCACCCCGACGGCGATGGTGCAGCCCGGCACCGCGTGCCGCACCCGCTCGATCTCCGCCGTGCTGGGCACCCGCCGGATGACGCCGTCGGAGCGGTGCCGCACGAACCACTTGGCGGCCACGGCGTCCCGGCCCGCGCGGTGCGGCATCCGAGGTTCGCGGCCCAGCGCCAGCGCCAGCATGCAGTGGTGGTTGGCCACGCCGTCGACCCTCGCGAACAGCTCGGCATGTGACTGGGAGTGCCGCGGGTTCACCTCCAGCAGGGTGATCGCGTCCCGGGCAGCGTCCCAGAAGTACTCGATGTTGAACGTGCTGTCGTCCAGCCCGATCCGGCGGATCACCCGCCGGGAGATGTCGGCCATCCGGGCCGTGACCTCAGACGGGAGCGTCGAGGGGTACTGGTAGCGCAGGAAGCTGGGGATGCCGGGGCAATGGATGGAGTCGACCACCCCGTACACCCGGACGTCGCCGTGGAAGCTGAACCCCTCGATCGTCACCTGCGCGCCCACGGCCGCCTCCTCGGCCAGGCAGGCGCTGCCGCCGACACCGGTCATCTCCGGTGGCAGGTCG
>JAWWOY010000790.1:0-11197 GCA_033851195.1 Kribbellaceae bacterium
TCTGCTCCCCCTGGAACGTGATGCTTCCGCTGGTGACGGCGATCGTGGGCGGGAGGATGCCGAGGATCGCGCGCAGGGTCATGCTCTTGCCCGAGCCGGACTCCCCGACGAACCCGCGTGCCTCACCCGGGCTGACCGTGAAGGACACGTCCTCGAGGATGTGACTGGTCTGCGATCCCTTCCCGATACTGACGGTGAGGTTGTCGACGGAGAGGATGGGCGCGGCGGCCGCGCGTTCGGTCATGGCGGTCCTACCGTTCGATCCGCAGGACATGGGCGAGGCCCTCGCCCACCAGCGAGAGTGCGAGGCTCGAGAGCACCACGGCTGCCGCCGGGAAGAGGGTCAGTCCGTAGTAGCCGGCAGCGAGGAACTGCTGACCGTCCGCCATCATGGCACCCCAGTCCGGCGTGGGCGGGACGATGCCTAGGCCGAAGTAGCTCAGCGTCACGATGACTCCTACGTTCATCACGATGTCACTCATGGCGAAGACGATCGCCTGGGTCAGGACGTTGGGGGCGATGTGGCGAACGAGGATGCGAGGCACGGAGATGCCGCCGGCGCGACAGGCGGCGACGAACTCGGTGTTCCGCAGCACCATCGCCTCGGCGCGGACGATGCGGGCGTAGGCGACCCAGGAGACCGCGGTGATGGCCACGAAGATCGTCCACACACCGCCGCCGAGGACGAAGACCAGTGAGATGACGAGAATGAAGAACGGGAAGGCAGTGACGATGTCCGCGACCCTCATCGCCACCGTGTCGAACCATCCGCCGACATACCCGCAGACGATGCCGAGGGCGAGACCGATGAGGAACGGCGCGGCAACGGCGACGGAGGCGACGGTCAGGTCGCTCCTGGCCCCGTAGAGGATCCGGGCGAAGACGTCGCGGCCCAGGTTGTCGGTGCCGAGCAGGTGGGCCCCGGACGGGGAGAGGAGAGCGTTGACCGGGTCGGGTTCGATGGGGTTCCACCTGGTCAGCAGCGGCGCGGCGATGGCGGCCGCTGCGATGACGACAAGGATGGCCAGTCCGAGGAAGAGTGGCACGTTCGTGCGGCCGCCTCGTGACGGCAGCAGCAGTCTCGTCTGGACCGCGGGGGTGATGGCCGGGGTGACGGCGGGGATCTCGCTCATGCCAGCCTCGCCCTCGGGTCGAGGCGGGCATACGCGAGGTCGGTAGCGAGGTAGACGACGACCACCAGGAGCCCGAACACGAGCGTGCACCCCTGGACGACGAGGTAGTCGCGGTTGAGGATGCCTGACATGAGCATCGACCCCATCCCGGGGATTGCGAACACCTGCTCGACGACGAGAGCTCCACTGGCGAGGCCGCCGACCTGGATGCCGAGAATGCTCACCCCGGAGATCCCGGCGTTCCGGAGGACGTACCGCGTCCTCACCACGCCCTCGGGCAGGCCCTTGGACCGGGCGAAGGAGACGTACTCGCTCGACAGCGACTCGACCATCGCCGCTCGCAGGCCCCGGATGAGGAGCGGGACGATGCTCAGGGCGATCGTCAGGGCTGGAAGCACGAGGGAGACTGCTCTTCCGGCGAGATCGCCGGGATAGCCGCCCGCCGGGAAGATCGCCACCTTCACCGCCAGGAAGAGCAACAGCATGCCGCCCACGAAGAACGTCGGGGATCCTTGCAGGACCGCGTTGACGACCCTCGTGACGTGGGCGACGACCCCATCGGGTCGGGTGGCGCTGAGGGAGGCCAACGGGACCGCGATGACCGCCGCCAGCACGGCTGCGATGACGATCAGCGCGAGCGTCACCGGAAGCCGCTGCGCCAGGAGCGCGGAGATCGGTGTGCGGAAATAGAGGGACTGCCCGAGATCTCCCCGGACCACACCCCCGAGGTACGCGAAGTACTGCTGGGGCAGGCTGCGGTCCAGACCCCATTGGTGGCGCAGAGCCGCGACAGCGGCCTCGCTCGCCTTATCCCCGAGCGCGTTCCGCGCCGGGTCACCCGGCGCCAGGCGCATCAGGATGAAGGAGATGGTGACGACGCCCCACACCACCGGAATGGCGAGGACGAGTCGACGGACCAGCCAGCGCACCATCACGCCCTCCTCAGCACGTAGGACCAGGTCATGTTGTCACTTCGCCAGCGAGACGTTTTCGAGGAAGTAGTTCCCCGTGGCTCCAGGCTGGAAGCCGCGGACCGACGTCGAGTAGGAGTAGACCGCAGGTGCGTAGTAGAGGGAGACGTACGGCGCCTGGTCGAGGATGAGCGCCTGCATCCGGTCGTAGGACTTCTTGCGGGCGGCTTGGTCCTGGTTCGAGCTCGCGCTGTCCGCGAGCTTCTGCAGCTCGTCGTTCTTGTAGAAGGTGTAGAGGAGGTTCGAGCCGCCGGCCGGGGTGCCGGCGAACCGGGCGATCTCGTCCGGGTCGATGACATCAGTGGTGTAGTAACCCAGAGATATGTCGTAGTTCCCGGCCTTCGTGGCGGCCCGCAGGGCCGACGGGTCGAGCGTCTGCAGCGTCAAGTTGATGCCGATCTTGGCGAGGTTGGCCTGCAGGAGCTGAGCCTGGCTGGCGGAGTTCTGGTTGCCGGCCGCCGTCACCATGGTGGCCTTGAACCCGTTGGGGTACGCCGACTTCGCCAAGGTGGCCTTGGCTGCGGCGAGGTCGAACGGCAGACCTTTGTCGGTCGAGTTGTGGCCCCACGTGCTGGGTGACAGGAAAGTCGTGGCGGTGGCGCCGTTGCCGAACAGAACGGCAGACCGGATTGCGTTCTTGTCCACTGCCTGCGCGATCGCCCTGCGGACGTTCACGTCGTCGAAGGGCTTCCGCGAGGTGTTCATGCCGAGGTAGTCGACCTCGCTCGAGGGGAAGGTGTCGACCTTTACCTTGGGCTGAGCCTTGAGGGCCTTGATCGTGGAGTACGGCGGAAACTCATTGATCTGGATCTGGCCGCCGGCGAGCTGGGTGGAGCGGGTGTTGCTGTCCGCGACGATCGTGAAGGTCACGGAGTCGAGCTTGGGCTTGCCCGGGTCCCAGTACTTGGCATTCTTGACGAGCTTGAGCTCGCTGCCCTTGGTCCAGTGGTCGAAGACGAAGGGACCGGACCCGATGGGAGCCTGACCGAACGCGGCGGCGCTTTTGCCACCGTAGTTGGCAGGGACGATCGAGTTGGCGTAGAGCGCCATCGTCGAGGGCAGCGGCGCCCACGGCACCTTCGTCTTCAGGACCACGGTCTTGGCGTTCGGTGTCTGGATGTCGCTGATGACCGCGTCGAGGAAGTAGAACGGAGCGTCCTGCTTGAGGTTCTGGTCGATCGAGAACTTCACGTCGGCCGAGGTCACGGGCTGACCGTTGCTGAACGTCACCCCATCACGCAGGGTGAAGGTCCAGCTCAACCGGTCCGCGGACTGCTTCCAGGACGTTGCCAACGAGGGCTCGACCTTCAGCCCGTCCGGCGACGGCACCAGGAGGGTGCTGTAGATCTCCTCCATGGTCCAGATGGACGCGTTGTCGGTGGGGACCGACGGGATCAGGCTGCTGGGTTCGTCCGCGCGGGCCATCACCAAGTCACCTCCGGCCGTCCCCGGCGCGGTGGGGGCGGCTGCGGCCCCGCCGCCGGCGGAGCATGCGGCGAGCGCGAGCGTCACGCTGGTCAGAGCTATTGCGCCCCATACCCTTGGATGCCTCACGGGGGTTCCTCTCTCAGGCTAGGTGGCCATGGTCGGCGCGGACGCCGGATCTCCGCAGGCTATGGAACCCGAGGGGGTCGGCGAATTAGCCGTTGCAACAAAAAGAGCGCCCGAAGTTGGTCGGCTTCGATAGCGGTAGCGCGTTCTTCCTCGCTTAACGTGGGCCGGCAGGCACCGTGTCGCCACCCGGTCGACCGTGCCGCAATCCACCCCTTTTCCATCCGATGGAGGACGACGACGTCATGTCGACCGAGCACCTGCAGATTTCTGTCGAGGACGAGCTCGACGCCTACTTCGGGCAGTACACCGCCTCCGGGGCATCCAGGGCGTTGGCCTACGGCCTCGTCGGACCTGACGGCCTGATCCACAGCACGGGCTTCGGCGAGGTGGACGAGGGCGGCACCGTCCCGGACCTGGACACCGTCTTCCCGATCGCTTCGATGTCGAAGAGCTTCGTCGCGTGCGCGGCGCTGCTCGCTCGGGACCAAGGACTCCTCAACCTCGACGACCCGATCACCCGGTACTTCCCCGAATTCACCGCGCTCGGGACCTCCGACGACCCGTGCGACCCGCCGACGATCAGGATGCTGTTCAGCATGTCCGGCGGTCTCACCGAGGACAACTCATGGGTCGACCCGTTCATCGACGCACCGGTCGACGACCTCCTGGCCCGGGTAGCGAAGGGACTGACCTACAGCCACCTGCCCGGGACGGTCTACGAGTACTCCAATCTCGGCTTCGCCCTGGCGGGGCTCGCCGTAGGTCGGGCAACTGGTCGCCCGATCGAGGAGTACGTGCGGGAGGAGATCTTCGTGCCGCTGGGCCTGACCTCCACGTGGTTCGACAACGCCGCTCCCGAGGACTCTCCGCACACCAGGGCAACGGGCTACTCGCTCGACGAGGAAGGGGCCTGGACTCCCTTCCCGCCGGCGGCCTCGGCCGCGTTCGCCGCGGCCGGCGGCATCCAGAGCACG
Organism: Kribbellaceae bacterium; assembly: GCA_033851195.1. GTDB lineage: Bacteria > Actinomycetota > Actinomycetes > Propionibacteriales > Kribbellaceae > Kribbella. The sequence continues at coordinate 4,633 of JAWWOY010000790.1, forward strand.
GTCCGCGACCTCGCGGTCTGGGTGACGTGGCTCGGGTCCGCGTTCCGGCCCCCGAAAGAGTCTGACCTGGGCGTCGTGAGCCGCGCCTCGCGGCGTGAACTGCAGCGCCTGCACCAGATCGACATGCCCTCACTTGTGCTCGGCCCCGATGGCGGCTACCGGGTCGGTGTCAGCGGGTATGCGCTCGGGCTGATGGTCACCCAGGACCTCCACCGCGGCAGGATCGTGTCGCACGCAGGTGGCCTCCCCGGCTTCACCCTCTTCATGATCTGGCACCCCGACTCCGGCCACGGCCTCATCACCCTGACCAACAGCCATCGCGGGAACCCGGTCGCGCTGACGCGGGACGGGCTCTCCCGCTTGCTCACCCGACACGAGACCCCGGCCGAGACGATCACGCTCTGGCGGGAGACCGTGGACCTGCGCCGATCCGCCGAGGACCTGATCCGCAGCTGGGACGACGACCTCGCCGCCCGCATCTTCGCCGAGAACGTCGACTTCGACCGGCCGCTCGCGGAACGCCGCGCGGCGATCGAGCGGATGGTGGCAGAGGTCGGACCCCTGGCAGCCCCGCGACCGCTCGCGGACGTCACCTCGGCGGCGACTCCGGCCGACGTCACCTGGACGATCCCGGGCGAGCACGGCGAGCTGATCTGCATGGTGCACCTCACCCCGGTGCAGCCGGCCAGGATCCAGGAGTTCGAGGTTCGCGCCGTGCCCCTCGACTGTCCCCGCAGCGCCCGGCCCGTCGACATCTCCCCCCGTCGGGCCGGCCTTGGCGCCGCATCGATCAGCCCGCTGCCCAACGTCCGGGTGCTTCTCCCGCAGGCAGAGTGACGATCGCCGACCTGACTTCGACCCTCGGATCGGTCGGGCCGCGACACGAGTTGTCCCGGCCCGACCGTGATCCAGGCCGTCGGACCAGGTCAGCTGTGGCGATAGACGATCCTCCCGCTCACTCGGGTTCGTTGTGGTTGTCACCGCCGATGCGGTACGGCGTGGTCACGCCTTCGTAGGCGAGGTGCGTCATCAGCCCCTCCGACGCATGCGGCAGGTTGTGGCAGTGGTCCATCCAGACGCCCGGATTGTCGGCCAGGAAGGCGATCTCGTAGCTCTCCCCGTCGCCGACCTCCAGCGTGTCGACCCACCACGGGCTACCGGTGGCGGCCTTGCCATTGCGACTCAGTACGACGGCGTGGTGACCGTGCAGGTGCATCGGATGGGCCTGACCGCTGCTGTTGCTGATCTTCATCCGCACCACGTCTCCCTCGGCCACCATGAACATCGGTACGTCGGGGAACTTGTGGCCGTTGATGGTCCACCACAGCCCGGGCACACCGTCCAAGAACCCAGGCCGTCGCCCGATCCGGTATTCGAACCGCCGGTCCGCCTTCTCCGGGTCCAGCCCGAGCGGCGCCGGCGTACCGTAGCTGAGCAGGTCCACGGCCTGGCTCGGCAACGCGGTTCCCGGCGCCTCGGAGCCAGCCGGTCCGATCGTCACCGACGTGACCGCGGAACCCGCATCCAACCTCAGCGCACCAGTCGCCGGAACAGTCGCCTCCAGGTCCACCCGGCCGCCAGCAGGAAGCAGGTAAGCCGCGCTGTCGATTGGCGTCGGACCGTGCAGGTCGCGGCCGTCCACAGCCAGCACTTTGTAGGGCGCGCCCACCAGACCAGTCTGTACGACGGCGCTGTCGGTGTTGATCACGCGAACCCTGACACGTGCGCCTGCCGGGACCTCCACGCGCTGCGAACCGGTCCGCCCGTTGATCGCGCGCCGGTCGTCGTACGTGTGGATGGCCGCGACGACCTCCCGAGCCGCGTCAGCCTGGCGGGGCTCGATCACCATGGTGCCGAACAAGCCGTCGCGGACCTCCTCGCTGGACACCTGATGCGAGTGATACCAGTAGCTGCCCGCCTGCTCCGCGCGGAATCGGTAGACGTGCTCGCCGCCGACCTTGACCGAGTCCTGGGTCACGCCCGCCACCCCGTCCTCGGCATTCGGTACGTCGATGCCGTGCCAATGCAGGGTGGCTCCCTCCGGCACCGACTCGTTGACCAGCGTCACCTGGACGAGATCACCCTGTCGCGCGCGGATCAGGGGTCCCGGGGACGAGCCGTTCAGGGTAAAGCCGTCGAAAGACTCCCCGCTGGCCAGGTTGAACTTCTGCTTCCGTGCAGTCAGGGTCACTGTCACATCCGGGGTACCGGTCGTGGGGCCGGTCAGATCCGCCACGCTCATCGGGCCCACGTGGTGGCCGCCGCGCTCGCTGTGTCCGCCAGTCGCCGGGCTAGTCGCCGGGCCGCCGCCGTAGTCGGCGTACCCCATGTCCATTGCCGAGTAGTTGTTCGGGACGAGGCTGGTCGCCCAGAGATAGCCCAGCGGTACGAGTACCGCGAGAGCTACCCCGAGAGCGACCAGCCGACCCCGAAGCCGCCGCCGGTCAGACACTGGTCGCAGGTTGGGCCGCCGCCGCAGCAGGCTGCACAGCTCTGCGTGACGCCATGCCTGCCACACCGGCGATCGCGAGGCCGTTGAGGCCATGCAGGACACCCAGCGCAGGGAGCCCGAACGACACCACGGCCAGCAGGACCTGCAGCACCAGCAGGCCGACCACGATCCCCGCCAGCGTCCGGCCGCGAGGCACGTTCGTCAGGAACGACACGATCAGGAAGATGATCGCGAGCAACGCGATCACCGAGCCGCCGATGCTATGCAACTGCTGACCGAAGTTGTTGTAGTTGGCATCGATCGTCGCGCCGTCGCCCGCGTCTTTGGAGATGGTGAACCCGGCCAGCGCGATCGCCGCCACCTGCAACATCACGCCGGCCGCGATCAGCGAGGCGAGTACCCGGTACGCGGCCCTCATGCCCGTCGCTCCTGCCTACGGCGCCGGACGACGAAAATGCCGGCCACGATCAACAGCAGCGGCAGTACGGGCGGGTGCCCACCGCCGACTACGCAGGCAATAGAGGCCAGTACGCCGATCGCGGCGAGCGCCAAGAGCACCGGCAGCGGGATCCTGTTCAGCGGTCCCTTGCGGCCTTGGGCCCAAGGCGGACCGCCCGCGCCCCACGAGCCTCTGTTGCCCGGACCTCGGTCGGCCAGGCCTTCCTGCGGCGCGGTCCAGGGCGCGCCGAGGCCCCAGCCCCACGGGCCGCTCTGGCCCGGCTCCTCGGCCGTGGGGCCCGCTTGACGGCCCTCGCCAGGCAGATCTGCGAACAGTGCCGCCAGGTCCGCCGCGGTCTTCGCCTGCAGCGCCTCGCCGATCCGCTCGGTGTGCTCCTCAGCGGTAAGCCGGCCGGCCTGGTAATGCGCGCCCAGCCGCTGGACGGCGTCCTCCCGTTCCTTGTCGCCGATGCGGATCCGCCCGCCCGGCCCCTCGTCGTGCTCGTTGCCGCTCATGACACTCCTCGATCGTCGCAATGTGACTGTGTCGATCGTGTCCTCCGGGCCGGGGTCAGCGCGTCGGCTCGGCGGCGACACCTGGGCTACCACTCCGGGCGCAGCCTGCGCCTCCGGACGCAGTACGGCGTACCTCCCCGGAGGTAGTCCGACCCGGGGCGAACCCTTAAGGCCTGGCGGGAAAACGGGTTGGGAACGACTGGGCGACTCGGTTATGGTCGTCGCGGCTTCGCGTTCTCCTTGCGCGGTGCTGCCGGCGGACTCCGGCCTTCCAGCGATGCGACTCCCCCAGTTCCGCGTGGGGTTGCGATTGGTGGCGGAGCATGGTTATTTCTGGACAGCACACCGGCCTCGAGGTCGCGATCCGCACGAGGGCGCTGACCAAGCGATACACCTTCACGGAGCAGGACCCCGGACTCGCGGGCGCATTGAGAGGCCTGGTGCGACCGCGGCGGCGGGAGCGGCTCGCGGTCGATTCCCTGGACTTGTCCGTCCCGAGCGGACAGATCATCGGGTTGCTCGGACCCAACGGCGCCGGCAAGACAACCACCATCAAGATGCTTTGCGGATTGCTACGGCCGACCAGCGGTGAGCTCGAAGTTCTGGGCCACCTTCCCGCGCGGCGCGGCTATGACTTCTTGCGTGAGATCTCGGTGGTCTTCGGTCAGAAGTCGATGCTGTGGTGGGACGTCTCCACCTACGAGTCCTTGTTGATCCACAAGCAGATGTATGAACTCTCGGAGGTCGGTTTCGGCAGGTCGGTCGGTGATCTGGCCGACCGTCTGCAGGTCGAGGACATCCTGCACATCCCGGTGCGGAAGTTGTCGCTCGGTCAGCGGATGCGGTGCGAGTTGGTGCTTGCGCTGCTGCACGGCCCCCGGCTGCTGTTCGCGGACGAACCGACCGTCGGCCTGGATGTTGTGGCCAAGCTCAACGTGCGCAACTTCCTCGCGGACCTCAACCGCGACCTCGGTACGACCATTGTGCTGACCAGTCACGACATGAACGACGTGGCCGCCTTGTGTGAGCGGGTAGCGGTGATCAATCACGGTGTGGTCAAGTTCGACGGCGATCTCTCCGCGTTGCGAACGCAGGTACGACCGACCAAGCAAGTCACGCTGACCTTCGAGCATCCCGTACCGGAGTCGGCTCGGACGGCGGCCACTCAAGCCGCGTTGGAACTTACCTGGCAGCCCACCGATGATCCACGGCTCGTCAGGCTGGAAGTCGCGCGTGACTTCTTGCCCAGGCTCCTCGAGATCGCAGCGACCTGGGGCCAACTGGTCGACGTCGAAGTGGTTGAGGCCGATCTGGATCACGTGATGGCTGCGATGTTCACAGACGACGGAACACTTTCGTGATCCCGGCCCGCACGCTGAGACTCTTCGGCGCACTGCTCGCGCGCGAGATCACCATGACTCTGCACTACCGGTGGTGGCTGGCAATGATCCAAGTCAGCAGCATCATTGCGCCGGCCACTTCGCTGCTGGTCTGGCGGGGCGCAATCGCACTCGGAGCAAGACCACCGGTATCCGCTTCGTTCCTGACCACCTACCTGGTTCTGGTCAGCATCGTGGGCATGCTGACGTCGAGCTGGACGTCGACGTTCCTAGCGGCCAGCATCCGACTTGGCGGCTTGAGTTCATGGCTCATCCGGCCCTGCTCCACCCACTTGGCGCACTTGGCCAACAACGCGGCCGAGAAGCTCGTCAAGCTTGTGTTGCTGATTCCAATGGTCGCTTGCCTGGGGGCTGTCTTCCGAAGCGAACTGGTCGTTCCTGCCGACGGAGTTCGCTGGTGCTTGTTCGTCGTCTCGGTGCTGATAGCGGCCGGGATGACGTTTGCGCTCGATGTGGCGATCGGGTCTCTCGCCTTCTGGTTCGAAGACATCTCGGCCATTGACCGGCTGCGCAAGCTGCTGGCGCGCATCCTGTCGGGTGCCCTGATTCCGCTCGCACTCTTCCCCAAGACGGTCTCCGGATTCCTCGAGGCTCAGCCGTTCCGCTTCATGGTGTCGTTCCCCCTGGAGGTGCTCTTGGGGAGGCCTGCAGGCGGCCTTGTGCTGGGCTTCACCCTCCAGTGCAGCTGGTTCGCGGCCTTCCTCGGCGGCGCGGCGATCACCTGGCGGCTCGGACTGAGGAGCTACCAGGGGGCTGGAGCATGACGCGCCGCTCCTGGTGGCGTCCATGGGTGCTGCATGCCCGGTTGTGGCGTAGTTGCTTTGCTCAAGCAATCCGACGGGACTTGCAATTTCGTAGTCAGACGATCCTCAACGCCGTCTCCTCGACCCTGGACCTGATCTTGGGCATCGTCCCGGTATTGATTCTCACGGACAGTTCGGCCACAGCCTCAGGCTGGACCGGGTCCAGCGCCCTGGTCGTGGTCGGCGCGTACGGCGTATGCACCGGCTTGATGGATTGCTTCATCGCGCCGAATCTGACGCGGATCGACGCCTACGTTCGGCGCGGCGACCTGGACCTGATTCTGATCCGGCCCGTCAACGCACCGCTGTACTCCGCGCTCAGATGGATGGAACCGGCTGAACTCGGCCGGGTGCTCACCGGCCTCGCTCTGATGACCGCAGCTGCCCATACGGCTGGCCTGGCGCCAGATCCTGCGGTGATGCTCGTCTCTGCAGCATGGGCATCGATCGGAATCGCAGGATTCAGCCTGCTGTGGGCGAATCTTGCCTACCTCGCGTTCTGGGTTGAAAGTGCTGAGCCGATCAACGAGGTCGCAGTCCAGATCCGGGAGGCTGGCAAGTATCCCCTCACATTCTTCCCCAAGCCGGTGCAGCTCCTCCTCAGGACACTGGTCCCGGCTGGTCTCATCGCAGCGGTACCTGTCGACGCTCTGACAAGCCCCACCGACGGCCTGTGGGTTGCCGCGCTATCGCTAGCGGCAGCCCTGGCGTTCACAGCACTCCATTGGCGCGTAGCCACCCGGCGGTACAGCAGCGCGAGCAGTTGACCGAGGCCCAAAGAAGCACAGGCCCCGGCCCACCTCCTCGCTTCGTCGTCGCGAGGGTCCGCCTAGCTGTCGATCGCCTTCACGTCGAGCAGGATCGCGCTCTCCGGCCACTGAGCCGGGACCTGTACGCCGACCGCTGCCAGCGCGGCGCCGTTCAGCTCGACCTGACCACCGTCGACCCACCAGGGC
>JAWWOY010000791.1:0-6726 GCA_033851195.1 Kribbellaceae bacterium
GAAGCAGGTCGACCCCACTGGCGCTGTGGTCAGCTTCCACTACGACTCGGCCGGCAACCTGATCCAGGTTTTCGACGGCCTCGGCCACGGCGCGCGGCATCGGTATGACTCGCGTGGACGGGTCATCGCTTCGACTGATGCCGCAGGCGGGACGACCCGGCGAAGTTACAACAACCTCAACGACGTCACGGCAATCACCGATCCAGTCGGACGCCGCACGAGCTTCGCTTATGACAGGCGCGGCAACTTGCTGAGCACTACTTATGCAGGGCGTACGTCGAGCGTCGTGTATGACGGCCATGGTCTCGTGACTTCTGCGCGGGATGTGCTTGGTCGGATCAGCAGGTTCGCGTACTCGTCCGACGGCGACCTCCTCCGAGTGGGCGATCCAGCCGGACGCGTCACGACGTACCAGGTGGACGGTTGGGGGCGCCCGGTCAAGGCGACACCACCCCGCGGTCAGGTTCCCGGCGCTGCGACGTCCTTCACGTCCGAGGTCGTTTACTCAGCCGACGATCAGCCGCTGGAGCAGCGCGGCCCGCTCGGTGTCACCACCAGGCAGACCTATGACGACCAGGGTCGGCTTTCCTCCGCAACCGACGGTCGCGGAGGCACCTCCCGATTCCGGTACGACGACGCCGGGCAGCTCGTCGGGGTCAAGGGCCCGGACGACTCGTTGCCCGAGGCCACTGCAGACTTCGACGGCTCCGGGCGGGTGACCAAGCAGATCGATGCCAGTGGTCGGCCGCAGACCTTCGAGTACGACGGCACCGGCCGGACGATCGCTACAACCTACGGCGGCCGGACCTGGCGCTTCGACTACGACAAGGCCGGTCGGCTGGTTCGTACCACCCTGCCGTCGGGCAAGTCGGCGGCGTTCACGCTCGACCCTCGCGGCGCGACGACCCGGGTGGACTATTCAGACAAAACCCCGTCGGTCCAGTTCGCCTGGGACGCGGCCGGACGCCGTGCCTCGATGACCGATGCATTAGGGACCACACGGTTCGGGTACGACGCGTTCGACCGGCTGACCTCTGTCGCTCAGCCCGCGGGCGCGGTCTCCTACCAGTGGGACGCGTCGGGGAATCTGCTCTCGCGGAATGCGGCCGGCCACACCGAGACCTATGCGTGGGACAACGTCGACCGACTCAGCGCCGCCAAGCTCGACGGCAAGACGATGGCGTCGTACAGCTACGACCTTGCGCATGGGTCGGTCACCACCCGGCGGCTAAGCGGGTTGGTCGAGGTTCAGTCGCTCGACGCGCGCGACCGTGAGGTCGACCTTCGGCTCACCCAGACTGGCAAGCCTGTTCGGTCGGTCTCATCCGCTTACGACGCGGGCGACAACCCGATTCGCTCGAACGATTCGGTCGCCGGGAAGGCGGCCTACAGTTACGACGCTCTGAACCAGCTGACCGAGGTCTGCTACGGCGTTGACGACTGCTCGGGGGATGCGAAGGACTACATCCGCTATGCGTACGACGGCGCTGGCAACAAGACCTGGGAGCAGCGGCCGAGTGGAAGCACCTGGTCGTTGTACGGCTCCGGCAGCGAATTACTGGCGTCAATCACTGCGCCGGCGGCATACCCGCGAGTGCCACCCACAGCTGCGAGCTACAGCTACGACGCGGACGGGAATCTAACGTCTGACGGAACGACCTCGTGCACGTGGAGTGCTGCGGGCAAGCCGACGTCGTCTGTTGCTGGTGGTGTGACGACGTCGTATGTGCACGGCGGCGATGGTCGCCGGGTCTCTGAGAGCGCTGCCGGAGAGTCGACGAAGTACCTGTGGGATCCGTTGTCCCCGCAGATCCCCGGGACAACCGAGGGGAAGTCGTCCTCGCGCTACGGATACGGCGCCGGTCTGGTCGCACAGGCTGAGGCGGGGCGAACCACAGAGGTGGTATCGGGTCGATCGGGATCGGTGCTTGCGACGGGTAAAGCCGCTGTTGAGCATCGCGACTTCGAGCCGTACGGCGCGCCACGATCTGTCGGAGGAGCCGACTCGAAGTTGTCGGGCCCGGGGTTCACGGGCGGTCTGCAACTGCCCAACGGGAACTACCTAATGGGCCAGCGCGAGTACAACCCCAAGACGGGCGTGTTCCTCTCCCCGGATCAGGGAGGGAGCGGCCAGGCGTACGCCTATGCGAGCGGCAACCCGATCTCGTTCAGCGATCTCACCGGAATGGACGACGTCGACGGCACCCTGACAGACGTCTCGAAGATCTCAGGTTGGGCATCGACCGGCGCCCTGCTAGCCGCCGTCGGCTGCACGCTCTACCGTCCCTGCGCGCCGGCCGTACCCATCTTCATGCAGGTCTCCGCCGCCACCGGCATGCTGTCCGCCGGCAGTGCAGGCGTCCTCGACTCCAAAGCCTGCGTAGTCAAGGGCAATTGCTCCGCCCTCATCGCCGACGTCGCCGTCGGTGCTGTAGCGAGCCGACTTCCGGCGGTCGGCCGAGGTGCGCGTGACGCCGCTCTTGCTCGGTCCCAAGCCGTAGTCGGCTCAGATACGCTCGTGGACCTGTCGTCAGCAAGTCGACGCCAGCACATTCTCTATGGTGATATCGGTGGCGGTCACCTATGGCCAGGGAGGCCAGGGAAGTCGACGTTTCCCAAGAGTTGGTCGGAGGACAAGGCTATGCATGCGATATCGGATATCGCGACAGATCCCAACCTTGTTTGGAAGCAGCAGACCGGTCCGGTCGGAGCTGATTTCACGAAATATGGCAAGCCTGTTCGCTTTATCGTAGACGGAGTTAGGGACGGAGTGAAGATCCGCGTGGTCATCGAGCCTCGGGGTGAGGGAATTATAAGCGGGTATCCGGTAAAATGACTAGCTTGTCATGGGACGATCTTATCGGTCAGATGCGTGCAGTGGTACTACAATTGGAGGCATTGCTGACGCCTGCCGAGGTAGACATGATCTGGGAGCTCGTAGATGTCGACGAGCCTGTCATTGGGTTTGAAATGCTCTGCACTCAGCTGTATGAGCACGATGCTGAGGTGGAGGATGAGGTAATCGATCGACTCCAAGTTATTGGTACTGCGATGCAGTTGGAACCGCGACAATGGGAAATTCTTCGTGCCGATCGGAGCTGATGCGATGTCACTCTCGATGCTCCCGACTTATGGCTATTGCATTTCTGACCCAGAGGGAAGGTCGACCAGTCGCTCGGTAGTCGGCTGCGATTTGCATTGCTCGTCAGACCGGGCTGAGTTCGGGAACGATGACAATCCTGGCGCTGCGCCGCCTGTCTCTTTCGAGGAGTATTGACTCGAATGGGAGGCTCACAAGCCGCCATGGTTTCGACGAGCGGGCCACGATCGGCCTGCCCGACTGGTGACCTCGATCGGAAATGAGTAGAGGAATGAGGAAGATTCAGCTCGCCAGTATCCCAACCCCCTCGACGGCGATCACTGAAGAGGCAACCTTGTCGGTGAGCGATGGCGTGGCGACCATCGCCTTTGAGTTTGACCGAGACGGCGAGATCTATGGTTGCAAGCTTAGTTTCGCCAGGGTCCGCGCCTATAGATATCGAGCGGAAAGCCACACCAAGCTGTGGCATATCGAGGATGCCTACGACACCGTCGTCGAGGTAGAAGATTCGGAGTGGGTGTCAGAACTTGCGGACGCGGAACCGGCGGGGCACTGGGGAAACTTCGAGACGCACCACTTCATGATCTACCTCGACAGTTGGGGGAGCCTCGAAGTGGTTTCGAAGTCGTGGAATCTCGCGCCGGAGGCGCGGATAGGGTGAGTAGCCTCGGGCCGAGGGGCCGAGCCACCGCAGCGACACGGAGCCGTCAAGGAATTCGGGAAGCGATCGAGAGCAGAGAGCTGACTCCGGGGGACAAACTGCCCTCGGAGCGGATCCTTGCTGACCGATATCAGGTCGCGCGCAACACCGCACGCGAGGCGGTCCGTTTGCTGGCCGAGCAGGGGCTGGTCACCGTCGAGCACGGCCGAGGTGCGTTTGTGCGCGCCAAGCATCGGCTGTTGCGGTTCGGTGCAGAGCGCTACGCCCGCAGTCTGCGCCAGGAGACCGGCCTGTCGCCATACCGCGCGGAGGTTTCGCGGCAGGGTCGGGTCGCGTCCGTGGACTGTACGTCGATCACGCGCATCACCGCGCCGGCCGAAATCGCCGAGCGGCTGCTCATCGACGCAGAGGTCGAAACGGTGGTGCGTCGGGAGAACTGGTACACGTAATACCGTTGGTTTTGCACTCACAGTCCTGCAGCGGCGGCTCGCCTCTAGCCCGGAAGCCATCTACAAGTCGCTGGTGCGTCGTTCCGAACGGCTCGAACGACGACGTCTTCGCCCATGCTCGAAAGGACGCAAACACCGACTTCCCGATCATCGTTTGGTACGCCTTTGTTTTGCGTCTGACTTCGTGTCACCTGGTAGACGACGATCGTGCTCCCATCGAAGTCGGTTCGGACTTGGCGGTAGGGCACGGGGTCGTTCCCAGCTGATGCAGATTCCATCTGCCGATCGTACGGAGTCAGCTCGAGGGCCCAACTTCATATCGGACCCTCGCCACCAGGAGCCCAGCGGGTCAGAGGGTGTGGGAGTGCGCGCCGGTGGGAGCTAGGAAGAGCAGTACTGGGTGGCCGCTGCCTGGAACCACGTTGGCGTAGGCCTGGAGTTGAGGGGCGTAGTACGCGACCCGGGTGGACAGGGCGGAGGCTGGGATGGCGTCGGTTTTGTAGTCGACGATGATCAGTGACCCGTCGTCTTCGCGGTAGATGAGGTCGACGAAGCCCTCAAGGACTGTGCCGTCCGGTTGTTGCGTGCCGACGTACGATTCGCGCCAGTGGTCGCGGGCGGCGGCTCGTTGGATGACGTCCGAGGCGAGGGCTGACCGGACCAGAGCAGTTACTACATCGGCGTACTCGACGACGCCTTCCGCAAGACATTGCGCGGCGACGGCCTGGTCGAGGCCGGCGCCTGTTGCCAGGTCGACGACCTGAAGGACGCCGTGGACGGCGCGGCCGATCGCAGTGCCGTAGCGGCCCTTGGACCAGGGTGGGAGTTCGACATCGCGCGGGGCTTTTGCAGTAGCCGGATCGGCCCCGTTCAGAGCGACGTCCGGTCCGGTGCCTTCGAGGCCCGAGGCGCTTTGGGCGGACTTTCGCCGGCTCACTTCGCGCGCTGCTGCGACTCGCGCCTGCCACTCGGACAACGGGATCGGGGGAGTGACCTCGGACCCGCCGGAAACACGAGACCTCGCGGCCGCGGCATCCGAGTCAGCGGAGTCGGAGGAGGAGTAAGGCGCTAGGCCCCCAAAGAGAGTGGCGCCTGCGGCGTTGGCTCCGCCGGCGGAGGCCATCAGTTCTGCGTTGCTGGAGTTGGTTTTGTTGCCCGATCGGTGTAGCGACACCACCAAGTGATCCCGTGCTCGCGTGGCGGCGACGTACAGGAGGCGGCGTCGTTCGAAGTGGTCCATCTGCTCGTCGACGGGCTGGACCAGGTCGAAGTCTTCTGTCTGGACCGAGGCTTTGAGCTTCACCGCATACCCGCCGTCCGGCGGCCAGAGAACCTGTACGCCGCGATTGTGCGTCGGCACGGCGGTCATGCCGGACAGGATGACGATCGGGAACTCCAGACCCTTGGCCGCATGGATCGTCATCACCCGGACAGCATCCGCGTCGGTCTCGGGCAGCACGGCTTCCGCGACTCGGGAGGCCTCTTCGCCCTGGTGAGCGGCCCAGGCCAGGTATGAACGCAGCCCGCCGTGCTCGACCTCCGACCATGCGCGCGCCTGGTCGACGACGAATCGGACGCGGCGCCAGGCATCCCGGGCGCGCGGGCCGGTGGCTGCGACCTCCAGCATGCGGCGGTCCGCGACGATCTTGCCGAGCACTTCGCTCGGGGTCATCCAGCGGGCCGCGTAGTAGGTCCGTCGCAGCCATTCAATCGCTTCGCCGACCGGGTGGGTCAGCAACGAGTCGGGCACGGGAGCGGTCAAAGTGAACGAACCGCCGGACCTCTTCCAGGTGTACAAATCGTCGTCGCCGCAGCCGAACAAGGGGGACCGCAGCGCAGTCACCAGGGCGAGTTGGTCACTCGGATCGCCGAGCGCGCGAGCGCAAGCGAGCAGGTCGCGCACCTCGGCGGTCTGGTAGACCAGCGAGCTCGCCTCTGCCCGATAGGGGATGTCGGCACGATCCAGTGCGTCCTCGAGGAACGGCAACGACGTTCGGGCGGGAACCAGGATCGCGATGTCGCCGGCACCCGCCGGACGCCAGGTCTCGTTCTTTTCGTCGTAGACCTGCCAACCCTCCTGAAGCGCCTGGTCCACCACACCTGCGACATCAGCAGCCTCACGCTCGCGAAGCACGGACGCCTGGGCCCGCGGCAGACCGTGATGCGGCTCCGCCCCAAGAACTGTCACTGCCGGGCCGCCCGCTTGACCGACTCCGGGTCCAGCGACGCCGAGCTCAGCATCCGCGCGACCAGTCGCCCCGCCGCCTGCAGCCACCCGGTCTGCAACGACCCGGTCTGCAGCGACCCGGTCTGCAGCCACCTGGTCACCGGCCGCCGAGTTGCCACGCCCTGTCGATCCGGTGGAAGGCAAACCAAGGCCCGCCCGGATCGGAACTACGGTCGCGACCTCGGGCTCGGCCTCGCCGAGCAGCGACAACTGATCCCCGCTCACGACAGACTCCGGCGCCCCGACATCGGCCCCATCGACGCCCACCTGTCCGACCCCGGCAGGATCG
>JAWWOY010000815.1:0-13211 GCA_033851195.1 Kribbellaceae bacterium
TCGCGTTCGGCTGGGACCGGATCACCGCGCTGCTGGCCGGTACGGAGTCGATCCGCGACGTGATCGCCTTCCCCAAGTCCGGCGGCGGCTTCGACCCCCTCACCTCCGCTCCCGCGCCCATCACCCCGGAGCAACGCAAAGAAGCCGGCGTCGACTTCGTCCCCGACCCCAAGCCCTAACCACCCCCCAACGTCCGAAGAACCTTGCGCTATAAAGCAAGGTTCTTGGGACGTTGCGGGGGGGTTTCCGTACGGGCTAGCCGGAGTCGACGTCGGTGAACACCTGCTTGCCGGCGGCATCGAAAGCGCGTATGTCGACCTCCATTTCGCCGCGCTGGTAGACCGCGCCTGGTTGGGAAGCCGCGACGTACCCGGCGCCGTCCGTGACGGAGACTCCGTACCAGGGCGAGGCTCCGCCGGTCCACCGGATCCGGAGCTCGACCCGCGCGACGTTGGGCATGGTCGCGAAGGAGTAGTCGACCCACAGCAGCGTCGACCCACCCCAGGGCACTGACGCGAACAACCGTTGCCCGTTGACCGGATCGGCCGGATTGAGGGACATCGCGACCTCACGTGAGGTGCCGGCCCGCGCTGGGTCGAACGCCCGCATCATTTCCGGACCAAGGCATTGGAACCAGACGCCCTTGGCCGTGCTGAAGGTCTGCATCAGCAGCCGGCTCTGCTCGGGGCTGGCTCGATGTCCCGGCCCGGGAACGGTTTTGAGCCAGCGCGCCTGATGCACTGTCGCCGTGTCGGCCTCGTTCGGGGTCGCCGGGTTCGGCTCACCGCTGTGCGCCCCCTTCTGGGTCAGGCACTTCTGCGCCGCCGACCTGGCATCGGCGATGGAGGCGGGGCCGAGGTCGAGCGATACCCGCGCCGACTTCGACGCAGGCACCTTTTGCACCTCTGACGGGCTCGGTGCGGAGGTCGGCGAGGAGCTCGGCGAGGAGCTCGGCGTCGGTGCGGCCGGCTGATCGGAGGAGTCGCCACCGGACTGAGCCAGTACGACGACGCCCGTCGTGATCACGGCTATTCCACAGGCTGCCGCGAGCATCGGGACCCAGGTCGGGCGACGGGCCTCCCGCTGGCTGTCGCGGGCCATCGTGACGAGATTCGACCGGAGCTGGTCGGCGCGACCCGGGTCGAGGTCCTTGACCGGGGGTGGTGTGGTGAGGTTCATCGGATCTCCTCCGGTCCGGGGTGGTCGAGCAGGGCAGGCAGGCGGCGGCGCGCCCGGGACAACCTGGCCTTGACGGTTCCCTCGGCGACCCCGAGGACGGCAGCCGCTTCGGCTAGGCCCAGCTCAGCCCAATAGACGAGTTCGACCGTTTCGCGTTCATGGGCAGGGAGTCGGCCCAGTGCCTGCCGGACGGCTCGGATCTGTTGTTCGGAATCCACCCGGGCAGCCACGGTGTCGGCATGGTCCGGCTGGTTCAGCGGTGCCGGCTGACGGCTGACGAAATGCGCGAGCCGACGCCTGGCCCGGGTCGTGTTCCGGAGCTCATTGCGGGTGATCGCCAGCAACCAGGCCCGGGCTGTGTCCCGGGTGAGCGGGCCCGGATCGGCCTTGCCGAACTGCCGCCACGCTGTGATGAAGGTTGCCTGGACGGCATCGTCGGCGGCGGCGTATGAGCCGGTATGACGAACCGCGTACGCGTGCACGACATCGGCGTACCGGGTAAACAGCTCGCCGAGCGCCTCCGGCTCACACCGACGCAGGGCGTCCCACAGCCGCTGATCGGACGGCAGAGACGGCACGGCAGGTGGCGGCTTGTCCTGCCCGCTCTCGGTCATGGTCATACCTAACAGGGTCCGCAGGTCGCTGCCGGGTTGCCGATCAGAGCAGTCGAGCGCGCAACCACCCTTGTCCGGAGTGAGGTACTCCGAGATCGACAGCCCTGGCCGTATGTGAACCGCGGCTCGATCACGCCGCGGTGAGGCGCGCAGACAGGCGGCCAGCATCCTCGATGAGGTTCTGCGCGACGAGGTGCTGGGACCACGCCCGACCGATGGGGCGCAGAGCGTTTCGGTCCCGGACACCCGAGTCAGCATGTCGGGTGACGCCCAGGTTGCTTGGGACGAGTTCGGGGAGGATCAGACCCCTATTGGGGTGGGCAATCCTCCCCGAACCGCTCGCCGGTGGCGGATCGGGAGTGAGTGTCAGCAGGGAACCCTTTGCTGCTCGCCGGTGAGGCCTCCAGCCGTTGCTGTGGAACCACCGGCGCGCATGGCCGGCATACGGAATTCGGCGCACGGGATCCGGCGCACGGGGATTTGGCGCACGGGATTCGGCGAGTCGTGGATCGGTGTTGCCGGAAACCGTTTGCCCATAACGCCGATCCACGAGTCGGCGGCGACTCAATCTACGATCCGCCCACGCGATATGGAGCTCCAGTTCCACCGGCTAATTCGCCGCTGCCGGCCACCCGACCGCGACGTGTGGCGTCGACCGCCGGCCACGCCTACAGAACCTCTCCAGCAAACGCCTACCCGACCCGGAAACCGGACTTACGTAGGCACTGGTGGCGGGCGAGCCCCCAACCGGGCGCCGGAATCGGGTTGAACTTGGGCTTGCGGGGACGTGTAGCTGGGGTTTGGGGACTCCTACTGGCCCCTAAGGGGTTTGTGGGGTGGGCAATCCTCCCCGAACCGCTCACGGAGGCGGAATCGGCCTTCGCATCCACTGCCGGCTGATCGCGATCCCCCTGTCCGCCCCCAGCGCCGGTCTTCAGCAGTAACCGGGCTGAACTGCCGTTCGTATACGATGAACCGCGTGACCTGGGATTCGGTTCTCGTGGGGGACGGCCACCAACCGCTGCGCGACGTTGTCGCCGCGGAGCTTCGGCGCTTGATTCTCGACGGCACTCTGCAGCCTGGCGAGCGCCTCGTGGAGGATCGGCTCGCGCAGCTCTTGGGCGTGTCCCGCAATCCCATCCGTGAGGCCATGCGCGTACTGGAGGCCGAGGGTTTCCTGGACGTCGTCGCCCGGCGCGGTGCCTTCGTCGCCACTCTTTCGGCCCGACAGGCCGACGACCTCTTCGATGTCCGGCTCGCTCTCGAACCCTTGGGTGCCCGCCTGGCGGCGTCGGCCGACGTGCGCCCGACCGGAGCGCTCGATCGCGCTCGGGCCATCCTCGACCTGGTCCAGGAGAGCGGACCGGACCAGGATCTCGATACGCTCTCGAACCTGCACACCGAACTGCACTCCCTCATCTTCGAGATGACGCAGAACACCTACCTGATCGCCATCGCGATCCCGATGGTCAAGCGTGGCCAATGGTTGCTGCGCCAGAGCGCCCCGCTCCAGACCCCCTCTGCCTGGTCTCAGCACCATGGCCTGATCGCGGCCATCGAGGCGAGAGACCCCGATCTCGCCGAGGCAGCGGCCCGCCATCACGTCCTGAGCGTCCGCAGCGGCCTCCGGCCGAAGCTCGAGGACTAGGCCTAGTTGCCCCTAGCTGGGGTGCATAGCTCCAAATACAGTCCACCGACTATGCACACCGCGGGACGAAACGGGCTTGCGCCAGCCGCGAAACATGCACGTAGCAAAGACGGTATACAACATACGGAAAGGCTTCGGCGCTAAGGAATCAAGGAGCATGCCCGTGTTCGAGAATCCCCCCACCAGCACCTTGTCGATGCTCGGGTCAGCCACCCGTCAGCCGCTGTCTCGCCGCCGACTTCTCGGCTGGAGCGGCGGGATCGCCGCTGGGATCGGCCTCGCTCCGGTGCTGGCGGCCTGCGGCGCCGACAACGCCTCCTCGCCGTCTTCCGGCGGCACCCTGACGATGGGCATCAATGCCACGCCGGACACGCTGGATCCCGGCGCCACCGGTCTCGCACTGACCCTGCTCATCTCCTTCGCCCTCTTCGACCCGCTGGTCTACTGGCTGCCCGACGGCTCGGGCGGCAGTGCCTTCCACCCTGGACTGGCCGAGTCATGGAAGATCTCGCCGGACGCGTCGGTCTACACGTTCAACCTGCGCAAGGGCGTGACGTTCCACGACGGCACGAAGTTCGACGCGGCCTCGGTCAAGGCGACCTACGACCACGTGGTCGACCCCAAGACGCAGTCCAAGAGCGGTCTCGGGGCGTTGGGTCCCTACAAGGAGACCAAGATCCTCGACGACTACACGGTGCAGATCGTCTTCACCGAGCCGAACGCCTCCTTCCTGCACCAGCAGGCAGCCGGCAACTTCGGCATCTCCTCGCCCACCGCGCTGAAGAAGTACGGCCCGACGGGCTTCGGGAACAACCCGGTCGGGACCGGCCCGTTCACCTTCGAAAGCTACCAGTCCGGCAGTCAGCTCACGCTGCTGAAGAATCCTAAGTACACCTGGGGTCCGCCGGCGCTGGGTGCCGGCCCGGCCAAGCTCGACAAGCTGATCTTCCGGATCGTCACCGATGACAGCGGCCGCTACAACGCCCTGCAGAGCGGTCAGTTGCAGATCGCGATGAACCTGCCGCCCAACAACATCTCGGCCGCGCAGAAGTCCGGAAAATTCCAGCAGTTGATGGTCCCCTCCATCGGCACGCCGCTCGGCATGCCCATCAACGTGGCCAAGGCGCCCACGGACGACCCGCTCGTGCGCGAGGCGATCATGTATGCCGTCGACCAGGACTCATTGGTCAAGAACGTGCTCTACGGTGTCTACGCGCCGGCTCACAACGTGCTGACCCCGATCACCCCCGGCTACAGCCAGGCGGCGAGCAAGACCTACGCCTACGACCCCGCCAAGGCAGCCGCGCTGCTCGACCAGGCGGGCTGGAAGGTGGGTGACGGCGGCACCCGCATGAAGGGCGGCAACAAGCTGAATCTCGACATCATCTTATTCAGCGGCGGCGGGCTGGAGGTGCCGACCCAGTTTGTGGTCTCGGAGCTCCAGAAGGTCGGTTTCTCCGCCACCACCAGCGTCCAGCCGTTCGCCACCGCGCAGGCCAGCTTCAACTCAGGCGTGCACAACCTCGGCTCGTTCGGCTATTACGGCGCGGACCCGTATCTGCTCAACATCTGGGTGAACTCCGACGCGATCAAGTCGGGCTTCAACTGGTCGCACTACAACAACCCTGCGGTGGACAAGATGATCGCGAAGGCGAACACCACTGCTGCCGATGCCAGCCGCAACAGCCTCTACGAGCAGGTGGGCACCAAGCTGATGAAGGACTCGATGTACCTGCCGCTGTGGGACGTTGCCGGCGCGTTCACGATGTCACCGCGGGTGAAGGGTCTGCACCAGACCCTGAACGGCTACCTGGCCTTCCACAGTGCCTCTCTAGGCTGATGACGCGCTTCGTCCTGCGCCGCCTCAGCTCCGCGGTTCCGGTCGTCGTAGGCATCACCGTGATCTCGTTCATCCTCGTGCACATCGTGCCCGGGGATCCGGCCAAGGTGATTCTCTACGGCTCGAACGCATCGCCGGAACAGATCGCCTCGCTGCGTCAGCAGCTCGGGCTCAACGACTCGCTGTGGAGGCAGTACGTCGACTTCGCGGGCCAGCTGCTGCACGGCAACCTGGGCACGTCGTACCTGACCCAGAACTCGGTGGCCTTCGAGCTCCTCTCCCGTACGCCGAGCACGCTGATCCTCACTACCGCGGCCATGCTGGTGGCGGTCCTCGTGGGCGTCCCACTGGGCCTGCTGGCGGGGATGCGTCCGGGCTCGATCCTGGACAGCACGGCGCGATGGATCTCGTTCATCGGGGTCGCGGTGCCGTACTTCTTCCTTGCGCTGCTCCTCGTACTTTTGTTCAGCGTGAAGCTGCACTGGTTGTCGGCGATCGATGACGGTACGGCGAAGAGCCTCGTGCTGCCGGCGGTCTCCCTCGGCTGGGGCTACGCGGCCATCCTCACCCGGCTGGTCCGCGGCCGGGTCATCGAGGAGCTGCGCAGCGACTACGTGAAATCGGCCCGGGCCAGGGGGAGCGGGGAGTGGCGGGTCCTGCTGCGACATGTGCTCCGCAACTCGTCGGTGCCGGCGATCACCACCATCGGCCTGCAGTTCGGCAACATCCTGACCGGCGCCGCCATCACCGAGGTCATCTTCGGGCGCGCCGGCCTGGGCAGCTTCCTCGCCACCTCGATCACCAGCAAGAACATCCCGGTCGTCCAGGGCGCCGTTGTGGTGATCGGCATCGGCTACGTCCTGATCAACCTCGGCGTGGACCTGATCGTCGGCGCCATCGACCCCCGCACGCGACAGGAGGCGACGGCGTGAGCTCATCGCAGACCGACGCGATCGCAAGAGGCCCGCGGACGGGCCCGCGGGTAGTGATCGGACGGGGAGTGCTGGTTCTGGCGGTCCTAGTCCTACTCGTGGTGCTCATCGCACCCGGGGCACTGGCCCATGTCAGTCCGGTGGCCACCACCGACGCCAACCTGAAGGGACCCAGCGGCAGCCACCTGTTCGGCACCGACCTGCTGGGTCGGGACACCTTCAGCCGCACGGTATACGGCGCGCGCCCGGTCCTGCTCGCGAGCCTGCTTGGTGTGCTGCTCGCCACCGCAGCCGGTGTCGCGATCGGAGTGCTGGGCGGCATCTCACCCCGCTGGATCAACTCGGTGGTGATGCGCCTGGTCGACGTGTTCCTGGCCCTGCCCGTGCTGCTCATCGCACTGATCCTGATCGCGACCGCCGGGTCCGGCGTCCGCAGCATCGTGCTGGCCATCGGGATCGCGTTCACGCCGGGCTTCGCCCGGGTGGTCGAGTCCTCGGTACGCCGGTTGCGGACCGCGGAGTATGTCGAGGCGGCGAAGGTGTTCGGCTCCGGCGCCCTGCGCACCTCGTTTCGGCACCTGCTGCCCAACCTGATGACCGAGGTGGTCGTCCTCGGCAGCAGCGCGATCGGCTGGGGCGTGCTGACGGCCACCACGCTCAGCTTCCTCGGGCTCGGCGTCAGGCTGCCGCAGCCGGACTGGGGCAGCGACCTGGCTGCGGGGGCGACGAACCTGTCGGACGCCTGGTGGCTCTCGACCTTCCCCGGCCTGGCGATCATGGCGACGATCCTGCTCGCGAACTTCGCCGGCGACCTCCTGATGGGGGTGCTCGACCCTCGCGAGGGGGTGCGCCTGGGGCGTAGCTTCCGGCTGCTCCTCGCCCGACTGTCCCGCCACGGAGGTGAGCGCGCATGAGTCTGCTCGAGGTCTCCGGCCTCTGTACCGAGATCGACACCCGGCAAGGACGGATCCGCCCCGTCGACGGGGTCACCTTCTCCGTCGAGGCCGGCGAGACCCTCGGCGTGGTCGGCGAGTCCGGCTCCGGCAAGACGATGACCGGGATGTCGATCATGCGGCTGCTGCCGCCGGGTGGCTCGATCGTCGACGGATCGATTCGGCTCGATGGCCAGGAGTTGACCGGGCTGGACGAGCCGGCCATGCGCCGGCTGCGCGGCAGCCAGCTGGCCATGATCTTCCAGGACCCGATGACCTCGCTGAACCCGGTCCGCACGATCGGCAGCCAGCTTCGGGAGGCCTACCGCCTCCACCTCGGCGGCAGCCGCTCGGCAGCTACCGCCCGGGCGACGGAGGTTCTCGGCCTGGTGGGCATGCCCCGGCCTCGCGAACGGCTGGACGACTATCCGCACCAGCTATCCGGCGGGATGCGGCAGCGGGTGATGATCGCGCTCGGCCTCATGTGCGACCCCAAGTTGCTGATCGCCGATGAGCCCACCACCGCGCTCGACGTGTCGATCCAGGCGCAGATCCTGGCGTTGATCGACGATCTGAAGTCCCAGCTGTCCATGGGTGTCCTGCTCGTCACCCACGACATGGGCGTCATCGCCGAGTACGCCGACCGGGTCGCGGTGATGTACGGCGGACGGATGGTCGAGGAGGCCGGCGTACGAGACTTGTTCGAGTCGCCTCGGCACCGGTACACCGAGGCCCTCTTCGCCGCCATGCCGACCCTCGAGCTGGACCGGCGTGCGGAGCTCGCCACCATCCCGGGTGCGCCGCCGAAGCTGCTCGGCCTCTCGGCACAGTGCCGCTTCGCCCCACGTTGCGCCTTCGCACAGGATGACTGCCGCAGTACCGTTCCATTGCTTGTGCCGACCGCCTCGGACAGCGAGCACCTGCACGCCTGTTTCCATCCCGCGGAGGCCGGCCAGCCGCTGGCCGTCGTACCGGCCCGCACACCCGGATCGGACCCCGTGGAGGCGTACCGGGTTCCGAGTCGACGCCGCAACGACTCGCTGGTGCAGCTCCTCGGGGTGCACAAACGGTTCGGACTGAGGTCACAGCGACCGTTCGGTCCGAAGCGGGCCGTGCATGCGGTCTCGGGGGTCACCTTGACCATCGCGGCGGGGGAGACCCTCGGCATCGTCGGGGAGTCCGGCTGCGGCAAGACCACCATCGGGCGGATGCTGGTGGGGCTGGAACGCCCGAGCAGCGGCTCGGTCAGCTTCGACGGGCGTGACCTGGCCTCCCTGGGCCCGCGCGTGCTGCGCCGACGCCGACGGGACCTCCAGATGATGTTCCAGGACTCCGCTGCGGCGCTGGACCCGCGGATGACGGTCGCCGCCCTGATCGAGGAGCCGCTCGTCGCCCAGCGGATCGGTACCCGGCGCGAACGGCGCCGTACCGTGAATGAGTTGCTGGATGCAGTGGGGCTGCCGCCGGAGGCAGCGCTTCGCTATGCGCACGAGTTCTCCGGAGGGCAGCGGCAACGCATCGCCATGGCCCGAGCCTTGGCGCTGCGTCCGCAGGTGATCGTCGCCGACGAGCCTGTGTCGGCGCTCGACGTGTCCGTCCAGGCGCAGATCCTGAACCTGATGCGCTCGCTCCAGGACAGGTTCGGTCAGACGTACGTGGTGATCTCCCACGACCTGTCGCTGCTGAAGTACCTCGCCGACCGGATCGGGGTGATGTACCTCGGTAGGCTGGTCGAGCTCGGTACCAGCGAGGACGTCTACAGCGCACCCCGCCACCCCTACACGGCGGGGCTGATCAAGGCCATCCCGGTCCCCGAATCCGCACGGACTCGTGGGTTGGACTCCGCTGCCGGCACGGAGCCGGCGCGGTCGGTCGGGCTCGGCGGCGAGTTGCCCTCGGCCATCGACCCGCCGAGCGGGTGTCACTTCCGCACCCGTTGCCCGCTGGCGACCCAGCGCTGCACCGACGAGGTACCGACGCTGGCGGCCTCGGGCGGCCTGCACGCGGTGGCCTGCCACTATCCCCTGACCATCAAGCCGCTGACCGACGAACCGCTCCCGACGCCGACGAGGTAGATCATGACCATCCAAGGGACCACCCACCGCATCGATGCCACTCCTGACACCACCATCGACGTCTTCACTGCCGAGCGCACCCCCGTCCTGACCGTCGACGCCGGAGACACCCTTGTCGTCCACTCGCTGGACGCCTCGGGCTACCTCACGCCGCAGACAGTCCCAGGTGAGCAGCAGCCCAAGATGTTCAGCGAGGCGCGTGGGCACTGCCTGACGGGACCCATCGCCGTACGCGGTGCCGAGCCGGGTGACGTGCTCGCCGTACACCTCGTCTCGCTGGTTCCCGACCCGTGGGGCTGGACGGTTGCGGGCGCGCTGAAGTCGCCGGTCACCGAGCGCCTCGGCATCACCGAATTGCCTCCAGCGTGGCTGCTGTGGGACCTCGACGCGGCCGCTGGGACCGGTCGCTGCAACGGAGGGTTCACCCGTGCCCTGGCGCCCTTCCTCGGCGTCATCGGCGTGGCCCCGGAGGCCACGGGCGAACACTCCACGACCCCTCCCCGGGCTGTCGGCGGGGGCAACATCGACTGCAAGGAATTAGTGGCAGGGAGCACGCTGTACCTCCCTGTTGTCGTCGCCGATGCCATCCTCAGCCTGGGTGACGGCCACGCCGCCCAGGGGGATGGCGAAGTCGGCGGCACGGCGATCGAGTGTCCGATGACC
This sequence comes from Kribbellaceae bacterium, assembly GCA_033851195.1. Taxonomy (GTDB): domain Bacteria; phylum Actinomycetota; class Actinomycetes; order Propionibacteriales; family Kribbellaceae; genus Kribbella. The sequence continues at coordinate 9,884 of JAWWOY010000815.1, forward strand.
ACCACGCTGACCGTGGACCTGGTCAAGGACGGGCGCCCGCTCGACTCGATCCACGCGGAGACGCCGGCGGGCCGGGTGACCTTCGGCTTCGACGCCGACCTCAACGTCGCCATGGGCGACGCCCTCGACGCGATGGTGCGGTGGATGCAGGTGATCTTCGACGTCGACAAGTCCACCGCGCTGGCGATGGCGAGCACCAGCGTCGACCTGCGGGTCACCCAGGTCGCGAACCGGACCTGGGGAGTGCACGCGCTGCTCCCGACGGGCGTCCTCGGATGACCTCGTGGCCGGTGCAGACCGGGATCTTCGAGCTTGGCGACCTGCCCGTCGAGCGGGGCGGCGTCATCCGCGACGCAAAGCTCTCCTGGCAGACGCACGGCACGCTGTCGCCCGCTCGCGACAACGTCATCGTCTACCCGTGCAGCTATGGCGCGACGCATGAGACGCAGGACTGGCTGGTCGGGCCTGACGGCGTACTGGATCCCGAGCGCTGGTTCGTCGTCATCCCCGACATGTTCAGCAACGGGCTGTCCTCCAGCGCGTCGTCCGACGTACAGTTCCCGCCCCTGGTGACGATGGCCGACAACGTCCACGCGCAATACCGACTGGTCACCGAACTCTTCGGGGTCACCCGCGTGGCCGCGGCGTACGGGTTCTCGATGGGCGCAGGGCAGGCCTACCACTGGGCCGCCCTCTACCCCGACCTCGTCGAGCGGGCGATCGTCGTCTGCGGCAGCGCCCGCACCTCGCTGCACAACCGGGTCTTCCTGTCCGGTCTGCTGCGCATCCTCGAGGCCGCGCCCGAGTATTGCGGCAACGGCCAGTTCACCGCCGAGCCGGTCGCGGCCAAGCGGGCGTTCGCCCACGTGTACGCCGGGTGGGGGCTGAGCCAGGATTTCTACCGCGCCCGGCTGTACGAGTCGGTGCTCGGGGCGCCGGACCTGGAGTCCTACCTCCAAGCCGACTGGGTCGACCGCTTCGCCGAGGGTCGGGCGGCAGACCAGTACGCGCAGGCGATGACCTGGCTGGAGGCCGACGTGAGCACGACGTACGACGGCGACCTGGCCGCCGCGCTGGCTGCGATCGAGGCACGCGTGCTGCTGATGCCGTCAGCCACCGACCTCTACTTCCGGGTGGCGGACAACGAGCTCGAGTTGGCGTCGTTGCGGAACGCCGAGCTCGCGGTGATCCCCAGCATCTGGGGGCACCGCGCGGGCGCGCCGCAGGACAATCCCGCTGACCTCGACTTCCTCACCCGCCGGGTGCGTGACTGGCTCGACTCCTGAATTCTCCGTCGTCGAATCGCTTCTCTTCGCGACTCGGCTGAGCGCTGAACCGCCGGCCGGCGAGGTCGTACGCCGTCCGAGCCTGAATCTGGGTGTGGCAGAGTCGGGTTCGTGACGGCTGTCCAAGTCCCGGTGGAGCTCCTGGTACACCTGCGCCGTGCCCGGGATGTTGCCGATCGCAACTATGCCGAGCCGCTCGACCTGGCCGGGCTGGCTGCCGCTGCCGGGGTGTCGAAGTACCACTTCCTCCGGTGCTTCGCCGCCGAGTACGGCGAGACGCCGATGCAGTACGTCGGGCGCCGCCGGATCGAGCGGGCCACGGATCTGCTCAGATCCACGAACGTCACTGTCACCGAGGCGTGCCACCTGGTCGGGTACAGCAGCCTCGGCTCGTTCAGCAAGCGCTTCACCGAGTTGGTCGGGATGAGTCCGTCGGCGTACCAGCGCACCCAGGCCGGCGCGCGGATTCCGGGCTGCTTCGTTTTCATGCTCGGGCTGAGCCCCGCAATTCCGGAGAAGCATCCCGGGCCCGCTGGGCTCTAGTGTCCTGAGGCGTACTAGCTGAGCGAACGAGGAGGAAAATTGATCACGCACGTCTCTCTGGTGACCGTTTATGTGCACGACATCGACGAGTCGAAGGCCTTCTACACCGACAAGTTGGGGTTCCTGCCACAGGCCGACATCACCGCGGGGGACTTCCGCTGGTGCACCGTCGTCCACGCGGATCATCCGGAGCTCCAGTTGGTCCTGATGGTGCCCGGGCGGCCGATGGACGAGGAGTCGGCCGACATGCTCCGCCGCATCATGGCCAAGGGCTCGATGCACGGCGTCGGCCTGGCCACGGACAACTGCCGCAAGACCTTCGACGAACTGGTTGCCAAGGGCGTCGAGTACATCCAGGAGCCGTCCGATCGCCCGTACGGTGTGGAGGCCGTGCTGCGCGACAACTCCGGCAACTGGCTGGTGCTGGTGGAGTCGAAGGCGTTCAGCCAGGCGGACTTCGCCTAGTGTCCCGGTTGCCCCAGTGTCCCGCACGGAACACTAGCCGCAGGGCGGCGTTTGACTCCTCCTGTTTGTAGCAATACATTTGCTACAAACAGGAGGAGATGATGTCGATGCGTGAAGCCGCCTGGCTGCTGGTGTTGAGCACGATCCTGTGGGGCCTTCTGTTCTGGCAGCGACGCGCGGTGGCCCGGCGGGACGTCGGCCGCCTGGTCAAGCGAGCCGGCCTGCCGGCCGCGCCGGAGCTGGTCGCCGCGGCTGAGGACAGGTTCACCCGGCGGCAGGCAGCGCTCACAGTGGGCGCCTGCATCGCCCACTTCAACATGTTGCGTTCTGGTCGTGCCGGTGGTCCGCGGGCAGCCTCGCTGCGGCAACGGAGACTGCTGGACTTCCTGACTCCGGCCGAGGTGGCTGTGCAGTATGGCCTGCTCACCCTTCCACTGCTGACCGGCGTACTGGGTGTCTTGACCTTGGCGGGTGACGATCATCCGCAGCGTGGCTGGGCGCTGATCGCGGCCGCTGCCGGGGCTGTTCTCATTGTTGCCGGGTCAGCCGCTTTGCAGCGGTGGGCCTTGCGGGCGAGCCAGCCGTCGGGCGGCGAGGTGGAACTGCGCTGGGAGGAGGCGACCCGGGCCGCGATGCTGCGCGACCTGAGCGCGGTCGCCGTTGGCTCCAGCTGGGCCCTGGGTGGGCTCACCGGCTACAGTGCCGCGATCGACTGGCCGGGGCGGTATCCCGGATTCGTGGTGTCACTGGCCATCGGTCTGTACCTGCTCGGCACGCTGGCATTGGCCTGGGTTGTGCTGGCGTCTGCGATCGGCCGGAAGACGCTGAGTCGCTCGCAGCAGGTGATCGGGTGATCATCTCGGTCGACCCGGGCGCTGCCAAGCCGCCGTACGAGCAGGTGAAGGGTCAGGTCGAGCAGTTGATCCGGCGGGGCGAGCTGGCGCAGGGGACGCGGCTGCCGACCGTGCGGCAGCTCGCCGGGGACCTGGGGCTCGCGGTGAACACCGTGGCCCGCGCGTACAAGGAGCTGGAGG
>JAWWOY010000827.1:0-3305 GCA_033851195.1 Kribbellaceae bacterium
AGGTTGCCCTCCTGGATCAGGTCCAGGAACAGCATGCCGCGGCCGGTGTAGCGCTTGGCCAGCGAGACGACGAGTCGCAGGTTGGCCTCGAGCAGGTGGTTCTTGGCCCGGCGGCCGTCCTCGGAGATCCACTCGTACTCGTCTTTGACCTTCTCCTTGAGCTTGGTCTCCTCGTCGCCGATCTGCTCCTCGGCGAACAGACCGGCCTCGATCCGCTTCGCGAGCTCGACCTCCTGCTCGGCGTTCAGCAGCGGGACCTTGCCGATCTGCTTCAGGTAGTCCTTGACCGGGTCAGCGGTGGCGCCGGCCACCATCACCTGCTGCTCGGGCTCGTCGGTCTCGTCCGCCTCGGACACGACGAAGCCCTCGTCCTCGGTCAGTTCCTTCTCGAGCGGCTTCACCGCCTCGGGCTGGAAGTCCGACTCGTCGACCTCGTCGAGGGAGCGCGGCTTGCCGGTCTTCGGATCGATGGCGATACCCGCCTCGGCCACGGCCTTCTTGGCGGGAGCCTTCTTCGCGGCGGCCTTCTTCGCGGGGATGGCCTCCTCCTTCGGAACGGAAGTGACCTTCTTGGCGGCCGGGGCGGCCTTCTTCGCGGGGGCCTTCTTGGCGGCAGAGTCGGTTACTCTGGCGCTGGTCCGAGCAGCCGAAGTGCGGGCTGCGGCCGGCACGGCCCGGTCGGACTCAGCAGGAAGGTTCTCGGACGAGCTGGACGACACGAATTACCTCTCGTCTGATGGTTTCAGTCTGCAGGATTTCTGATGCGGCGTGCTGAGGTTGCGGTGGTGCGGGTTCTCGCTGTCTTCGGCGGCCGCTGGTCAGGCGGCGACAGGACTATATTGTAATCTGCTACCCAAGGCCGATTGCCGAGCGGCCCCGTACCGGCGTGGCACGGGGACCGCCGTTGAGTGCTCAACTGTTGCGAGTCTGCCGCATCGGACGGACCACCACACGTTTCTCAGCCTTCTGTTCCAGCTTGTATTGTCGGACCTTCGCCAGCGAGCCCGCGTCGATCACGTCCGCGACCGACTTGAACGCACCGTCCTCGCCGTACGGCTCGGAAGCCTCCCGCCAGCCACGCGGCCGGACCTTCAGTTGCTTGCCGAGCAGAGCGACGAAGATCTTCGCCTTCTGGGCTCCGAAGCCCGGAAGGGCGGACAGCCTGGCCAGCAGGTCGTCCCCAGACTTCACATCGGCCCAGACGGCCGAAGCGTTACCGCCGTACTCCTCGTCCAGATGCTTGGCCAGGGTCTGGATCCGCGCGGCCATCGCGGTGGGGAACCGGTGTACGGCGGGCGGGCCTGCCACCACCTCGACGAAACCGTCCGGGTCGTACGACGCCACGGTGGAGGGATCAAACGGACCCTCCATCCGGTGCGCGATCGCGACCGGGCCGGCGAAGGCCCGCTCCATCGGGATCTGCTGATCGAGCAACATCCCCACCAGCAGCGCAAAAGGGTCTCTGCTCAACATCTCGTCCGCGTCGGCCTGCTGTGCGAGGCACAGCTTCTTGCTGCGTGTCGAGGTCACCTCTCAGTCCTCCCCTTCCTCGGCCTTGACGGCCAACACCGGACACGGAGCGTCGAGCAGCACCCGCTGGGCGTTGCTGCCGAGGATGAGCTTGCCGACCGGCGACCTGCGTCGCAGGCCGATCACGATGAACTCCGCGTGCACCTGCTCGGCGACGGCCACCAGGTCCTCCGCCGGGTCAAGTCCACGCACCAGCTGCCGCACCTCGTACGGCACGCCGGTCGAGTCGAGCTGCTCCCGCACCTCCGTCAGCGCGGCATCACTCACCGCGGCCTCGTCGCTCGCGAAGCTTCGCCCGCCGCGGTGGGAGTTGACCACCACCAACTTGGCGTCGCGAAGCTTTGCCTCCTCTGCCGCCCGCCGGAGCGCTGCGCGCCCTTCGGCCTTCGGCACATAACCCACGACGATGGTCGTCATCGACTTGCCTCACCTCCGGGTGTCCTCCACCTGTCACGGTCGACCCGTTCCGAACGATACTGCCCTGAAGCCGACCCGGCATCTGTGGAAATGCACGACCTGTGTCGTGACCGTGACAGTCAGGCGGTTGTGTCCGCAACGCGCCCGTGCAGTTCCGCGAGCGGGACTGCGGGTTCCGGATTTCGTACCCCCGGTGACGCCTTCTAACCTTCGCGGGGTCACACCTTTGCAACGGTTGCCGCGGCCCCCGGCGTACGCCGGCCGCCCGGCTGGTGATGACGTTGCCGGAGGCAAGGGGCCTTGTCCTACGTTGTCTCCGCTCCTCACACGGTTCAGCCGATCGGCCACTGGTGCACCGGAGTGTTCTGGTGCATGTGGTCGCGGTAGCGCCGCAGCATCTCCCGGAGGGCATCCCTACGGCCGTACGAGCCCTTTGTATACAAACGGTGGAACTCGTCGGCCTGCCAGGAGGCGCCGTTGCGGTTCGTCAGGCAGCGCTGCTCGATGATGCCCAGCAGGCGGTCCCGCACGGCCGTGTCGACGCCCCACGACTCCAGGCCGCGCGATGCCAACGGCAACAGCCGGCGCAGTACCAGCTCGGTGGCGCGGACCGTGCCGATGCCGGGCCAGAACACCTCGGCATCGATGCCGTACCGGGCTGCCTCGTGGAAGTTCTCCTCGGCGGCGCTGAACGACATCTGCGTCCAGATCGGCCGCTCGTCGTCGGCGAGCGCGCGGACCAGCCCGAAGTAGAAGGCGCCATTGGCCATCGTGTCGACCACCGTGGGGCCGGCCGGCAGCACCCGGTTCTCCACCCGGAGGTGCGGCTTGTCCCGGACGACGTCATACACGGGCCGGTTCCAGCGATAGATCGTCCCGTTGTGCAACCGCAACTCCGAAAGCGCCGGTGTGTCGCCACGGTCCAGGACGGCGATCGGATCCTCGTCGGACGTCACCGGCAGCAGCGCCGGGTAGTAGCGCGAGTTCTCCTCGAACAGGTCGAAGATCGAGGTGATCCAGCGTTCGCCGAACCAGACCCGGGGCCGCACGCCCTGCGTCTTCAGCTCGTGCGTCCGGGTGTCCGCCGCCTGCTCGAACAGGGCGATCCGGGTCTCCCGCAGCAGCTCCTTGCCGAACAGGAACGGCGAGTTCGCGCCGACGGCGAGTTGCACCCCGGCGATCGCCTGCGCCGCGTTCCAGTACCGCGGGAACGCCTCCGGAGTCACCTGCAGATGGAACTGCGTCGACGTACAAGCTGCTTCCGGCACGATGCTGTCGGCGGTGATCTGCAGCCGCTCGATGCCGTCGATGGCGATCTGCACGTCCTCACCCCGGGCGGCGAAGATCTGGTCGTTCAG
>JAWWOY010000925.1:0-3517 GCA_033851195.1 Kribbellaceae bacterium
GGCAAGACCGTGGTCGCGCTGCACCGCGCGGCGTACCTGCTGTACTCGGACCGCAGGCGGTTCGAGCGAGGCGGCGTTCTGGTGGTCGGGCCGTCGGCCGCCTTCATGGCCTACATCGAGCGGGTGCTGCCCAGCCTCGGCGAGAACACGGTCTCCCTTCGGGCGGTCGGCGAGCTCATCGACGGCGTGAAGGCGACCGCCGTTGATGACGCGGACGTGGCCGCGATCAAGGGCTCGCTGCGGATGCGCGGCCTGCTCTCCCGCGCCGCCCGCGACCGGGTCCCCGGCGCGCCGGGGACCCTGCGGGTCTTCGTCGGCGGCGCGACCATCGAGCTGGACGCGAACCAGCTCGACAACGTCCGCCGCAACGCCCTGCGGCGCACTCCGCGCAACCGGGCCGCGGCGGAGGCCCGCAAGGGATTGATCGCGGCGCTGTGGACGCGGTTCCCGGACGACCTGCGCAACGGCCGGTACGCCGACCGCGAATCGTTCGGCGACATCGTCACGGACCTGCCGGCGTACAGGTCGTTCTTCTCGGCCTGGTGGCCGGTCCTTACTCCTGGCGCAGTGCTGCGCTGGCTCGGCGACGCCCGGCGGGCGGCTCGCTGGTCCCGCGGCGACTTCTCCGCTGCCGAGATCGAGCGGCTGGCCGAGGCGATCCGGAGCACGGACGAGTTCACCATCGCCGATGTGGCGCTACTCGACGAGCTCGGCACGGTGCTCGGCCGGCCTCCGGTCGTCGAGGCCGGCAGGGACGAGGAGTTCGACTGGCTGGAAGGCCTGTCCGACGGCGTGAACGAGGTGCTCACCACCTCCGAGCGCCGGGCCCGGGCCGCGGCTGCCGCCGATGCGGACGAGCCGGACGACTACGCGCACGTACTGGTGGACGAGGCGCAGGACCTCTCCCCCATGCAGTGGCGGATGGTCACCCGGCGCGGCCCGCAGGCCAGCTGGACCATCGTCGGCGACCCGGCCCAGAGCTCCTGGCCCGACCCGGACGAGGCCCGGGCAGCGATGGACTCGATGCTCCAACACCTGCAGCGGCACACGTTCCGGCTGTCGACGAACTACCGCAACTCGGCGGAGATCTACTCGTTCGCCGGCGAGGTGATCCGCCGCGAGATTCCCGACGCGGACCTGCCGGACGCAGTACGTCGTACCGGGGTCGGGCCCGAGCACCGGGTCTTCGACGCCGGCAAAGTGGCGCAGGCGGCGGCGGACGCGGCCGGCGAACTACTGCAACTGGTCGAGGGAACGGTCGGGGTGATCGTGCCGCCGAAGCTCAGGGACCAGGTCGACCCTGTCCTCGCCGAGCTCGGCGACCCTCGCGTGGTCGCGCTCAGTCCGCTGGATTCCAAGGGACTTGAGTACGACGCGGTGGTCGTGGTGGAGCCGGACCGCATCGTCAGCGACACCCTCGGCGGCGTCCGCGCCCTCTACGTCGTCCTCACCCGCGCCACCCAACGCCTCATCACCGTCAACAGCACCACCCACTGGCTCCCCTAAACCCTTGCGTCCGAAAAACCTTGCGTCATAGCGCAAGGTTCTTCGGACGTTGTGGAAGGGAGCTAGCCGCGGGGAGCTAGCCGCGGGGGGTGACGAAGTCGACGAGGTCGGCTTCGTCGGGGGCGAGGTCGGCCCAGCGGGCGGTGTGGTGGAGGACGGCCAGACCGGTGGTCGGGTACTTCCGGGTGAGCTCGACACGCGCCGGGCTGGTGCCGTCGAGGGCCAACTCGTCGGCCAGCCACGGCACTCCCGGCCCGTGCCCGACGAGGATCACCGTGCGGGCCTCTGGTGATACCTCGTGGATGACATCGAGCAGTTCTTCGGCGGTGCCGTTGTAGATCCGCCGGTCGTACCAGGCGTCGGCGGTGACCGCGCCGGCCGCAGCGGCGAACTTCCAGGTCTCGCGGGTGCGCTGGGACGGCGAGCAGAGCACCAGGTCCGCTTCGATGCCCTGGGCAACGAGCCAGCGACCGGCGGCCGCGGCGTCGGCCCGGCCGCGATCGGTGAGCGGGCGCTCGGGGTCGGGCATCGACTCGGGCGGCACCGCCTTGGCATGCCGCAGCAGCACCAGAGTGCGATCGATCAGCAGATCCGATGGGTCGGCCATCGGGCAACCCTATCGCCCACGGCATCGGCCCGGGAGCGCCGCTCAGACAGCGGGCACCCTGGGCTGAAGGTTGGCGTAGACCTCGCGGGTCGCCGTCGAGCGGTTCAGGGTGATGAAGTGGATGCCCGGGGCGCCACCGGTCAGCAACCGCTCGCACAGCTCGGACGCGATCTCCACACCGACCGCCCGGACAGCCGCCGGGTCGTCCTCTACCGCGTGCAGCCGGTCCGTCACCGCGGCCGGCAGAGCCATCCCGGTCAGGTCCGCCATCCGCTGGATCTGCTTGATATTGGTGACCGGCATGATGCCGGGCAGGATCGGGATGTCGCAGCCCAGCGCGGTGGCCCGGTCGACCAGTTCGAAGTAGTCGTCGGTGCCGAAGAACATCTGGGTGATGGCGAAGTCCGCGCCGGCCGCAGCCTTCGCCGCCAGCACCCGGGCATCGGCTTCGAGGTCGACGGCCTCCGGGTGCTTGTCCGGGAAGGCCGCGACACCCACGCAGAAGTCGCCGAGCGAACGGACCAGCTCGACCAGCTCGACGGCGTGGTTCATGCCCTCCGGGTGGGCGACCCAGGGCTTGGTCGGACCACCGGGCGGATCGCCCCGGATCGCCAGCACGTTGCGCACTCCGGCCCCGGCGTACGCGCCGATCACCGATCGGAGCTCGTCGCGTGAGTGGGCCACACAGGTGAGGTGCCCGAGCGGGGTGAGCGAGGTGTCCTGCGCGACCCGCTCGGTAACGCGGATGGTGCCGTCCCGGGTGCTGCCGCCGGCACCGTAGGTGATCGAGACGAACGTCGGCCGGAGCTGCTCGATCTCCCTGATCGCGCGCCAAAGCGTCTCCTCCGCCTCGGGTGTCTTGGGCGGGAAGAACTCGAACGAGAAGGAACGGTCCCCCGTGGCGAGCAGCTCACGGATCGTCGTCGTCCTGCCGGCGCGCGTCGAGGGAAGACCATTGACCATCTGCCAAGGCTACCGGCAGATGGGCCCGGACGGGCGAACCGACTACTCTCCGAGGCGTGTACCCCGATGCAGATATCCCGACCGAGGTCCAGCGAGCGCTGACCAGCTTCCTGGACGTCCAGCAGGACCGGCTCGCCGCCATCGGGCCCGAACTCGCCGAGCAGGTCCGGGCCGCGCGCGACGCCACCAGTGGCGGCAAGCGGCTGCGACCGTCTTTTTGTTATTGGGGTTTCCGGGCCGCCGGAGGCAACCCGGACCAGCCGATCCTGCGGGCCGCGGCCAGTCTGGAGATGCTGCACGTCAGCGCGCTGGTGCACGACGACGTGATGGACTCCTCCGACGTACGCCGCGGCGCCCCGGCCGCGCACCGGCGGTTCGAGGCGCTGCAGCGGGCCCGGACCGAGGCCAGCGGCCGCGGCGGTGATCCGGTCGGCTTCGGTA
>JAWWOY010000933.1:0-4661 GCA_033851195.1 Kribbellaceae bacterium
TCAAGCTTTGAGGAGACACAGCTGTGGGACGCGTCGTGCACAAGTACGGCGGTTCTTCGGTCGCTGACGCCGATTGCATCAAGCGTGTGGCCCAACGGATCGTCGCGACGAAGAAGGCCGGGAACGAAGTGGTGGTGGTCATCTCCGCGATGGGGGACACCACCGACGAGTTGATGGACCTGGCCCAGCAGGTGTCCCCGCTACCGCCGCCGCGTGAGCTCGACATGCTGCTCACCTCGGGTGAGCGGATCTCATCCGCGCTGCTGGCGATGGCGATCGCGAACCTGGGGTATGAGGCTCGCTCGTTCACCGGCTCGCAGGCCGGCGTGATCACCACCTCCGCGCATGGCAACGCGCGCATCATCGACATCACACCGGGCCGGATCGAGGACGCGCTCGCCGAGGGTCACGTCGCAATCGTGGCCGGCTTCCAGGGCGTCGCCCAGGACACCAAGGACGTCACTACCCTCGGCCGCGGCGCCTCCGACACCACCGCGGTGGCGCTGGCCGCGGCGGTGAACGCCGACTACTGCGAGATCTACACGGACGTGGACGGCATCTTCACCGCCGACCCGCGGATCGTCCCGGCCGCCCGGCAGATCCCGAAGATCTCCTACGAGGAGATGCTCGAGATGGCCGCCTGTGGCGCCAAAGTCCTGCACCTGCGCTGTGTCGAGTACGCACGGCGCTACAACGTGCCCGTCCATGTGCGTTCCTCCTTCTCCCAGAAGGAAGGCACCTGGGTCGTCGATGCGAAGGAACTGAACCCGATGGAACAGGCGATCATCTCCGGCGTGGCCCACGACCGCGACGAGGCCAAGATCACCGTGGTCGGCGTACCCGACAAGCCCGGCGAGGCGGCCCGTATCTTCGAGACGGTCGCCGGCGCCGAGACCAACATCGACATGATCGTGCAGAACGTCTCGGCCTTCGCGACCAACCGCACCGACATCTCCTTCACGCTGCCCCGGACCGACGGCTCCCGGGCGATGTCGGCGCTGGCCCGGCTGAAGGACGAGGTCGGCTACGAGCAACTCCTGTACGACGACCAGATCGGCAAGGTCTCGGTGATCGGCGTCGGGATGCGGTCGCACCCGGGCGTCTCGGCCAAATTCTTCTCGGCACTGGCCGATGCCGGCGTGAACATCGAGATGATCTCGACATCCGAAATCCGGATCTCGGTGGTCGTCGACGAGAACCTGGTGGACACCGCCGTGACTGCGGCGCACACTGCATTCGACCTGGACGACGGGCAGACCCAGGCTGTCGTGTACGGAGGAACGGGACGGTGACCCCTGTGAGCGCTTCGCTGGATCAGACCGAAAATCGGTCCGGGCTTCCCTCGTTGGCGGTGGTCGGTGCTACCGGCGCCGTCGGCACGGTGATGCTCACCCTGCTCTCCACCCGCGAGAACGTGTGGGGAGAGATCCGTCTGATCGCATCCGAGCGCTCCGCCGGTAAGCGGCTGAAGGTCCGCGGCGAGGAGGTCGAGGTGATCGCGCTCAGCGAGGACGCCTTCGACGGTATCGACGTGGCGATGTTCGATGTGCCGGACGAGGTGTCGGCGCACTGGGCCCCGCTCGCGGCGTCCAAGGGCACCGTCGTGGTGGACAATTCCGGTGCCTTCCGGATGGACCCGGACGTGCCGCTGGTGGTGCCCGAGGTGAATGCCGAGGCCGCTCGCAGCCGCCCCAAGGGCATCATCTCGAACCCGAACTGCACCACCTTGTCGATGATCGTGGCGATGGGCGCGCTGCACCATCGATACGAGCTCGAGCAGCTCGTCGTCGCGTCGTACCAGGCGGCGTCGGGAGCGGGTCAGGAAGGCATCGACGCGCTGTACGACCAGCTGATGAAGGTGGCCGGCAACCGCGAACTCGGTACGACGCCGGGCGACGTACGCCGGGTGATCGGCAACGCGCTCGGGCCGTTCCCCGCTCCGCTGGTGATGAACGTGGTGCCGTGGGCCGGTTCGCTGAAGGACGACGGCTGGTCCTCGGAGGAGTTGAAGGTCCGCAACGAGTCCCGCAAGATCCTCAACCTGCCGAACCTGAAGGTCTCCGCGACCTGTGTGCGCGTCCCGGTGATCACCACGCACTCGCTGTCGGTGCATGCCCGCTTCAACCGTGAGGTCGACGTGGACGAGGCCCGCGAGGTGCTCCGCGACGCCCCCGGCGTACTGGTGTTCGATAATCCGGCGGAGGCGGAGTTCCCCACGCCTGCCGACGTTGTGGGCACCGACCCGACCTGGGTTGGCCGGATCCGCAAGTCCCTGGACGATCCGCAGGCGCTGGAGCTCTTCGTCTGCGGCGACAACCTCCGCAAGGGCGCGGCCCTCAACACCGCCCAGATCGCCGAGTTGGTCGCCAAGGAATTCACCGCCAAGCCCTGACCATCCCGACGATCGGGTTAGCGGACGATCGGATTAGAGCCAGTTCTCCCGCGCGGCGTGTAGCGCCAGTTGGAAGCGGGTGCTGGCGCCGGTGCGGCTCATCAGGCGTTCCAGGTAGCGGAAGAACGTACGGCGGCTGATGCCGAGAGTGCGGGCGATGGTGTCGTCGGCTGCACCCGTCGCGAGCAGGGCCAGCAGGCGGCGCTCGATCGGTTCCAGCCGGTCGTCCTCGGCACCGACGGACGCGTGCAACGGCAGGGCGTTCCGCCAGCACAGCTCGAACATCCCGATCAGGGCAGTCAGCAGGCTGCTCGGCCGGATGATCAGCAGGGAGCGGTTCACGTCGGTGTCGCGTACCGACATCGACACGAACGCGATCGAACCGTCGATGATGGTCAGCTTCGCCGGTACGTCGGGCAGCACCCGCGCCTGCTCGCCGGCTTCCACGCAGGGCAGGATGTTCTCGGTCAGGTAGCCGGGCACCTCGACGGACTCGGGCGAGTAGACCACTCGGTACGCGACCCCGCGGATGAGTTGCTCGATCTCCATCTGGTTCGGCCCCGCGCCGAGGTAGTACGGCGGCGAGTCGATGGCCAGGATCTCGCGCTGGGCGCTGCCCTTGATCTGGTTGATCCGCTCGACGATGGCACTGCCGCTGACGACCTCGATCAGGTGCGTGGTGGCCTCGTTGTGCACGGTCCGGCGGAACTCGTCGTACGCGTTCAGCACCTCGATCCGGGCTTGCTTCAGCTCGGATTCGCGGCGCAGCGTGAGTGCCTCCAGGCCGGCGTCGGGTGGTACCGGCAGGAAGCGCGAGTGGTCTGATCCGGAGCGTCGCGCCAGGCCCGCCTGGACAAGTCCGCCGAGGGTGGCGTCGATGGCGCCGGTTCGGTCCGGGACTGCCTCGTCGAGCTCGGTGACCGAGGACGGACCGGTCCGGAGCAGGTGCTGGTAGACCCGGATCTCGTCGTCGCTGAGGCCGAGCACCCGCAGGTGGCCGGCACGCTCCGTGTCGGACGAGCGCATGACTCTCTCCTCCCTCCCGAGCGCAGTCACTGCCTGCTACCGCCACTCAAGGGTAGACCGGACCCGAAGGCCCGGTGCGCACTGTCCGTATCGCAGTGGATGCGGTGTGCGATTTTTGTTGTTGTGTCAGCATTTTTGTGCCGTGTCACCATCCGGCCACCGTTTCTGCGCAGTTATGAGCGAGAATTGAGGTCCAGCAGCCCGGCGACGGACCACCTGAGCGCCGCCGGGCTGCTGTTCCAATTCTGAGGCCAGATCGCTTTCTCGTCAGCGAGCGCCGTTTCGGTTGGGTCTCAATACCGGCGTATCGGTGCCTCCGCACTCCAGTGCCATCACCGACCGTGCCTGTGGGTGTACAACGTGTGTGCATCTCATTCGTGAGGCTGTTGAGGAGACCCGATGCGTCGAGTTTGTTTCCACACTGCTCCAAGCTGCCGGCCGGACTGCGATGACCGCCGCCCTGGTCATCGTGCCGGCCTGTTCGGCAACTGCACGGACCGCCTGCCAGCGGCTCTGCCCAAGGTGGTCCGAGCCTCCGAGTAGTGGGTGGGACCCGGGCAACGCAAGGCGAGTTTCCGTGGATGGTGAGGCTGTCCATGGCAGGTGGTGCAGCTGCACCGCTCAGCTCGCGCTGATCGCCGCGCAACGCCCGGGTTCCACCGGCGCCCATTGATTCGTCGTTCCCATCGCGACGGGCACGAGGCCCCGGCCGACCAGCCGGGGCTTTGTGTATCTCGACGTGTATTTCGACCTTGACTCGATCACGTGGCTGTTACGTGAAGGCCAGACCTTCACTTGACTGCGCAGGTACAACGGAACCATGGGGCAGAGGAAGCTCAAGTGGTTCGGCATGCTGGTGATGATGACTTTCGTCGTGGCGGTCGGGATTGGTGCCCGGCAAGCCTATGCGGCGCCGGCGATCCCGAAGTACGACCACGTCGTCGTCGCAGTGTTCGAGAACCAGAACTACGGGAGCATCATCGGCAGCCGCTCGGCGCCGACGTTCAACCAGCTGGCCGCCCAAGGCGCACTGCTGACCCGCTCGTACGGCGTGACGCATCCGAGCCAGCCGAACTATCTCGCCCTGTTCTCGGGCAGCCAGCAGGGCACCACGAACGACGACTGCCCGGTCAACCTGACCGGCAAGGCGAACCTGGCCAGTGACCTGCTCGCGCATGGCCGGACCTTCAAGGGGTACGCCGAGAGCCTGCCGTCGACCGGCTACACCGGTTGCAGCTCGGGC
>JAWWOY010000935.1:0-3680 GCA_033851195.1 Kribbellaceae bacterium
GAGCGGATGGATTTCCACCCAGGCGTGTACGGCCGGCGGTCAGGCCGAACCGCCTCAAGCCGGGCCAGCCGGAGTGCTCGCCGGGCAGTTCAGTTGAGCGTGAACCCAGGTGCAGCGGAGGCGTGCAGGGGTGAGGCACCTGTTCCTCCGTACGCCGACCTGGCGGTACGCCGACCTGGGCTACCCGGCCGAGGAATCCGGATGACTGGGCGCCGATAGCGGGTTGTTGCACCGATAGCGGCTCGCTGTCGCCGATCGCAGGTTCTAACACGCTATCGGCGGAGCAACCTGCTATCGAGCATCCCGGGGGCCGCCGGTCGCCCTGTAACGGCGGCCTGCAGCGCGCCTTGGCCGGTTGCGGAATTGGGCCCGGTGCGGAATTGGGCCCGGTGCGGAATTGGGTCCGGTGCGGAATTGGGCCCGGTGCGGAATTGGGCCCGGACGGCCATGCACGCATAACCTCGTCCGGTCACGGGTCCGCTCGCTCATCGACGTCGACCAGCCGCACTTGTGTATGCGTGGGCGACCGGACAACGCCGCGTTCCGGCTCGATTTCCGCCGTGAAACCCCGAATCGGGCCTCCTGGCCGCCGACGCCAAGCGGGAAGTTCGGCGGGCTGGGCGGGGGGCAGCGTCGAAGGGCGCCATCGGACGGCGGAGCGGGACAACATTCGGACGGCGCCATCGGTCGGCGGAGCGGCTCAACGGCGGGCCGGGCTGTCGGTCGGCGGGGGCGGGTCAGCGTTGGAGGTGGCGGAGGAGGGCGGTGGTGGGGATGCGGGTTAGTGCACCGAGGGGGGCTGCGTCGCGGAGGGCGGCTCGGGCGGCCAGCCAGCCGCAGGCGCCGTGGACACCCGCGCCCGGGTGGATCGCCGAGCTGCCCAGGAAGAGGCCGTTGACCACCGTTCGAGGGCCGCCTAGGCCGACGGTCGGACGGAAGATCAGCTGCTGGTGTAGCTGGGAGGTGCCGCCGCCGAGAGCGCCGAAGCCAAGGGAGGCGTTCTCGGCGGAGAAGTCGCTCGGGCGTTGGACGTCGCGGTCCAGCACCAGGGAGAGAAAGCCTGGCGCGTGGCGTTCGAGGCTTTGGTCTATCCGGGCGGCGAGTTTCTCGGCCGAGGCGTCGTCGGCGATTCCTCGCGGTAGGTGGGAGTAGGCCCAGAGCGCCTCGGTGCCCGCCGGGGAGCGTGATGAGTCGGCCGTGGTGGTCTGGCCGACCAGCAGGAAAGGTGCAGTCGGCAACCGTCCGGTGTCCAGGTCGGCACCGGTGTGGACCAGTCCGTCGGCGTCGCCTCCGAGGTGCACCACCCCGGCCAGGCGTGCCTCGACCGCGCGCCAGGGAACGGGACCGCCGAGGCGATAGTTCACCTTCACTGTCGGGTAATCCCATTCGAATGAGTCGAGGTCGCGTCGCAGTCCCGACGGAACACTTGCAGGCGGCAACAGGTCGTCGTACAGGCTGGGAGCGGAGACGTCGGCGAGCACGGCCCTACGAACCGACACGGTCTCGCCGGAGGCTGTGCGGACTGCTACAGCCCGTCCACCGGAGACGTTGATGCCGACCACCGGCATACCCGAGACAAGCGAGACACCGGCGTTCTTGGCTCGGCCGACCAGGGCGGAAGCCAGTTGGCCGGAGCCGCCGGTCGCAACGGGGAAACCGACGTCCTGCGCGAGCATCGCGAGCAGCCAGCCCATGGTGCCGCTGACGCTTCCGGTCAGCGATGCGTCCGCGTGGAAGGCGTTGCCGGCGAGCAGGGCACGGCCGCGCGGACCGGCGAACAGTTCCTGGCCCATTCGGTGCGCCGGCATCGCCATGAACCGGGCGAACCGGGCCAGGTCCCCTGCCGAGCCGAGCTTACGAGCTAGCCGTACGCCGGCACCGACCGGCGGCCACGAGGTGAGCAGCGCCTCCAGGAAGGGCGAGCGGATCTTCAGGTACTCCTGGTAAAGCCGCAACCACGCGTCCCCGTCTGCGGGGTGGCCGACCGCGACGGATGCGGCTGTCTCTGCCGGATCCGGATGGATGGCGACCGCGATCTCGTCATCCGGGTCGAGCAGATGCGCGAGCGGGAGCGGTGCACGCGACCAACGGAGGCCGAACTTCTCCAACTCCAACGCACGCAACACCGGCGAGGCGACACCTAGTGGATAGCTGGAACTGAAGCGGTCGCTGATCCAGCCATCGGCGCTGGTGGAATGGACCGCGCCACCGAAGTGATCCGCGGCCTCCAGCACCAGCACGTCCCAGCCGGCGTCGGCGAGCGCGATCGCACCGACCAGCCCGTTCGGCCCTGAGCCGACAACCACGGCATCCACTGTGCGCGGCAGCATGCAGCCGACCTTAGGGCATGCCGCCCGATCCGGTGCAGATCGCGACTCAGGACACCAGTGTCCCGAGTCGGAGGCTAGTGGTGTGCCGCCAGCGTAAAGGGACCGCCCTCACGGGACACTAGCTCTGGTTGGTCTCGATCTGGTGCATCAGTGCGACGATCTCGCGGGCTCGGCCGATCATCGCCGGGTCGACCATCCGCCCGTCGGGTAAGACGATCACGCCGCCCTCGACCACTCCGGCCTCCTCGACCGCTGCCAGCAACGCAGACGCATCCCCGACCTGCGAAGCCGAAGGAGTGAACGCCGAGATGATGGTGGGCAACTGGTTCGGGTGGATCGCCGTCCGCCCGACGAAGCCCAGCTCGCGGCCCGCCAGGCACGAGCGCCGCAAGCCCTCCTGATCGTTCACGTGCGGATAGACCGCCATCATCGGCGCGCCGAGCCCCGCTGCCCTGGAGGCCGCGACCAGCCGGCCGCGAGCCCAGGCCAGTCCCTCGGATCCGTCCACCCCGAGCGAGCTCGCCAGGTCTGCCTCACCGAGCGCGACCGCGACCACGCGCCGGTCGGCGGTGGCGACCTCGAACGCCTTCTCCAATCCCAGCGGCGATTCCAGCAGCGCAGTGATCCTTGCCGTCGGCACCAAGTCGAGGACCTCACGGACGTCGTCCGCACTCTCCACCTTCGGCAGCCGTATCCGCACAGCGGGTATGGCGGCCAGCGCGGCCAGGTCGTCCGCGATCCAGGGCGAGCCCGGGGAGTTCACCCTGATCTCCAACCCGGCCGAACCCGGTCCACCGTGCGCGGCCATCCAGGCGACGGCCCAACCGCGGGCGATCGCCTTGTCCCCCGCCGGTACGGCGTCCTCCAGATCGAACACCACCAGATCGGGGCTCGCGGCAACAGCCTTCGAGAACCGATCCGGCCTGTTCGCCGGGACATAGAGCGCGGTGAGCACTTAGACCACACCTGCTTCACGGAGGGCAGCGAGTTGTTCCACGGTGACGCCTACCTCGGCCAGTACGGCGTCTGTGTCGGCACCGTGCCGGCGGCCGGCCCAGCGGATCGAGCCGGGCGACTCGGAGAGCCGGAACAGCACGTTCTGCATCTGCACCGTTCCGAGCTCCTCGTCCTCCACTTCGACGATCGTCCCCAGCGCGGCGTATTGCGGATCGGTCATGATCCCCCGTATGTCGTGCACTGGTCCGGCCGCGGCCGCGGCCTTCTCGAAGGCGAGCATGACCTCGTCCAGGGACCGCGCGGCGATCCACCCCCCGACGGCCTCATCCAGCTCATCCGCGTGCTCAGCGCGCTCGCGGCCAGTGCCGAACCAGGGCTGCGCGACCAGATCGG
>JAWWOY010000951.1:0-4778 GCA_033851195.1 Kribbellaceae bacterium
GCCGTCGACGCCCGTCGCGGCGAAGCAGGCCAGCTCGGCGGCAAGGTCCAGCCCGGTCGGCAGAAAGCGCTGCTCGGCCCGGAAGGTCCACAGGTGCACGGCGAGCCCGGCCAGGTGCGCCTGGTCGACGAGGGTGGTCGGCACATCCAGCGCGCCGCTCGCCGTTCGCGGGATCACCAGGTCCTTGTGCGGAGCCAGCACCTGCGCGTACGTCGAGATCTCCCGCAGTCCGGCCGGCTCGACCAGGTCCGCGAAGGTCCGCCGGTCGCCGACGCGGAGGAAGTCGTTGGGCGCGCCGTAGGAATCGATCAGCTGGACCAGCGGCACGTCGGTCATCACCGCCAGTCGGCGCAGGCTGGTCGGCTCGAACGACTGCACCATTACCTCGGCCGATCTGTCACCGCCCGGGTTCAGTCCGAGCGCGACGATCCTCTCCGCCAGCAACTCCTCCAGCGGCAGGCCGAGGCCCCGGAAGTACGTCGGGTGCTTGATCTCCGGGATGACCCCGATCGAACGGCCGAGCCGGGCCGACTCCTGCCGGGCCAGCGCCACCACGTCGTCGAAGGTGGGGATCGGCTCCTGACCGTCGTACGCCGTGTTGGCGGCGCGCAGCGCGGGCATCCGTTCCCGGGCCCGCAGGGTACGGAGTTCCTCGTACGTGAAGTCCTCGACGAACCAGCCGGTGACAGCGGTCCCGTCGACGAGCTTGGTGATCCGGCGGTCGGCGAAGACCGGGTGGTCCGCGACGTCCGTGGTGCCCGAGATCTCGTTCTCGTGCCGGGCCACCAGGACGCCATCGAGCGTGGCGACCAGGTCCGGTTCCAGGTAGTCGGCTCCTAGGGCTGCAGCTAGGCGGTACGCCGCCTGCGTGTGTTCCGGGCGGTACCCGCTCGCTCCGCGATGTGCGATGACCAGCATGTGCTCCAGCACAGAGGTCGGAGGTGGCTCGCCGGGAACCCGTCGCCCAACGCAAGATGAAGTGGTCACGTCGGGAAGTCACCAACGGTAATTCGAATGCGGTTGTCGGTGGCCCCACCTAGCCTGAAACGGCTATGCGCCAATTACCTGTCGCTGATCCCGGCACACCGGAGCACCGCACGCCTGCCCGCTATCTGTTGTGGGTGGCCGGCGGGCAGAAAGCCACGCTCCTGGGCGGGATGACGTTCGGCATCCTGTGGATGGGGGCGCAGGCGTTCGTGCCGGCCATCCTGGGCCGGGCGATCGACGAGGGCATCGCGGCCGGCGACACCGAGCGGCTGCTGTTCTGGACGCTGGTGCTGTCCGGCGTCGGCGTACTACAGGCCCTCGCGGGCATCATGCGGCATCGGTTCGCAGTGGTGAACTGGCTGAGCGGCGCCTATCGCACCGTCCAGGTGGTCACCCGCCGGGCCGCGAACCTCGGCGCCACCCTGCCGAAGAACCTGGCCACCGGCGAGGTGGTCAGCGTCGGCGCCAGCGACCTGGCCCACATCGGCAACGTGCTGGAGGTGATCGCCCGGTTCGCCGGCGCGATCGTCGCCTTCGCCATCGTCGCGGTGATCCTGCTCTCCTCGTCGACGCTGCTCGGGCTGGTGGTGCTGATCGGCGTACCGGTGATGCTCTTCTGCCTGGGTCCGATGCTGCGGCCGCTGCACAAGCGTCAGTTCGCCCAGCGGGAGGCGGTCGGCGAGCTGAACTCGCTCGGCTCCGACATCGTGGCCGGGCTGCGGGTGTTGCGCGGCATCGGCGGCGAGGACTCGTTCTCGCAGCGGTACCGCAGCGAGTCGCAGCAGGTCCGTGCCGCCGGTGTCCGGGTGGCCCGGGTCCAGTCCGTGCTGGATGCCACCCAGGTGTTCCTGCCCGGCATCTTCGTCGTGGTCGTGGTCGGCCTCGGCGCACACTTCGCGCTCCGCGGCGAGCTCAGCCCAGGCACGCTGGTCGCCTTCTACGGCTACGCCACTTTCCTGGTGATGCCGCTGCGCACCGCCACCGAGATGGCCGACAAACTGATGCGCGGCCTGGTTGCGGCCCGCCGGGTGAACCGGGTGCTGTCTCTGACGCCGGAGATCGTGGATCCTTCGACGCCGGTCACGCTGCCCTCGCACGGCGACCTGGTCGATCCACTCTCCGGCATCCGTGCCCGAGACGGCCTGCTGACCGCGATCGTCACCGCCGAGCCGGACCGGGCCGCCGTGCTCGCCGACCGCCTCGGCCGGTACGACGACGGCGAGGTCCGGTACGGCGGGGTGCTGCTTGCCGGGGCGACCCGGGCGGATGTGCGGTCGAGGATTCTCGTCAGTGACACCGGTGCACAGATGTTCACCGGCACGTTGCGCGAGGAGCTGGACCCGTCCGGGCGTCGTACCGACGACGACTTGATGACCGCGCTGCGGACCGCCTCCGCCGAGGACGTGCTGGTGGCTTTGACCGACGGACTCGACTCCGACGTCGAGGAGAAGGGCCGCTCGTTCTCCGGTGGGCAGCGGCAGCGGCTGATCCTGGTCCGTGCCCTGCTGGCCGACCCTGCCGTCCTGATCTTGGTGGAGCCGACCTCCGCGGTGGATGCACACACTGAGGCCCGGATCGCGGAGCGGCTCCGCGAGCACCGGGCCGGCCGCAGCACGGTGGTGCTGACGTCGAGCCCGCTGCTGCTCGACCGGGTGGACGAGGTGATCTTCGTGGCCGCCGACCGGGTGGTTGCTGTCGGCAAGCACCGCGACCTGCTCGGGACCGAACCGTTCTATCGCCTGACCGTGACCCGCCAGACCGAGGAGGAGGTGCTCGCATGAGGCAGATCCTGCCCGTCGCGGACTCCGCCGACGTCCGTCGCTATGCCCGCCGGCTGGCCCGCCGCCACCCGCGCGAGCTGGCTACGACAATGGTCCTGCACGCGATGGCGGCGGTGTCCGGCCTGGCCGCGCCGCGGTTGATCGGCAACCTGGTCCAGGATGTCCAGCAGGGCACCACCACGGCCAAGGTCAACCAGGTGATCCTGGTGATCGCGGTCTTCATCGTGGTGCAGTCGCTCCTCACCCGGTGGGCCCGGTTCCGCTCCTTCGCACTCGGCGAGCAGGTGCTGGCCGAACTGCGCGAGGAGTTCGTCGACAACGCCCTGGCGCTACCGATCGGGACCGTCGAGCGAGCCGGCACCGGCGACCTGCTGTCCCGGACCTCGCGGGACGTGGATGCGCTGTCCCGCACCGTGCGGTTCGCCGTACCGGAGACCATCGTGGCGTTCGTGACCACCTTGTTCACGGTCGCGGCGACGCTCCTGGTCGGCGTCTGGGTGCTGGTCCCGTTGCTGGCGATGGTGCCGGTCCTGTTCGCCAGCACCCGCTGGTACCTGGCCCGCGCGAAGAACGGTTACCTGCGGGAGAACGCGGCGTACGCGCAAATGACCAGCTCGCTCGCCGAGACCGTCGAGGGTGCTCGCACCGTCGAGGCACTCCAGCGGTACGAGGACCGGGTCCGGCAGACCGACCGGGACATCCGCGGCTCGTACAACGCCGAGCGGTACACGCTGTCCCTCCGCACGGTGTGGTTCCCGGTGGTCGAGGTCGGCTATCTCGTGCCGGTGGTCGGCACCCTGCTGTTCGGCGGCTGGCTGCATATCAACGGGCACATCTCGCTGGGGGCGGTGACTGCCGGCGTGCTGTACGTGAACCAGCTGATCGACCCAGTGGACCGGCTGATCTCCTGGATGGACGAGCTACAGGTTGGTGGGGCATCACTGGCCCGGCTGCTCGGCATCACCGACGTACCGGATGATCGGACGCCCTCGGGTCGGACGCCTGCCGGCGAGGTCGTGGAGGCCCAGGACGTGCGCTTCTCGTACGTCGACGGTCGGGACGTGTTGCACGGGGTGGATCTGGTGGTCCAGCCGGGTGAGCGAATCGCGATGGTCGGGCCGTCCGGCGCCGGCAAGTCCACGCTGGGCCGGTTGGTCGCGGGTATCCACCCGCCACGGACCGGCGCGGTGAGTGTCGGCGGCGTCGGCATGACCGAGCTGGAGCTGGACGATCTTCGCAAGCAGGTCGCCCTGGTCACCCAGGAGCACCACATCTTCGTCGGCACCTTGCGGGACAACCTGTCGATGGCCAAGCAAGACGCGTCCGACGACGAGCTGCTGGCCGCACTGGCTGCGGTCGACGCCCGCGACTGGGCCGAGGCATTGCCGGAGGGATTGGATACGCGGGTCGGGTCGGGCAAGGTCGCGCTGACCCCGGCACAGGCTCAGCAGCTTGCGCTGGCGCGGTTGGTGTTGGCTGACCCGCACACGCTGGTGCTGGACGAGGCGACGTCGCTGATCGATCCCCGGGCAGCGCGGCACATGGAGCGTTCGCTGGCGGCCGTGCTGGAAGGCAGGACCGTGATCGCCATCGCGCACCGGCTCTACACCGCGCACGACGCGGATCGGGTCGCAGTGGTGGAGGACGGGCGCATCAGCGAACTGGGCAGCCACGACGAACTGGTCGCCCGCCAAGGTTCTTACGCCGCTTTGTGGAACTCCTGGCACGGCTGAATCGCCTTATGCAGAAGGGCCCTGGCTCCCGTTGAGGGCTGGCTCCCGTTGCGGGAGGGCAGGGCCCTTCTCCTTTCAGCGTTTGCGCTTCGGACGGCGGACGAAGAGAACGGCCGAGTCGACCCGTGGGGGTGGAGTGAACGCCTTGCGAGGCAGGCGAAGCCCGAGCGACAGGTCGTACTGCTGCAGCAATCGACCGGCACCCGGTGCAGCGCCGATGGTCCAGCGATTGACGACGGCACGTTGCAGCACGAGATCCGCTGAAACCAACCGAGAA
>JAWWOY010000961.1:0-3805 GCA_033851195.1 Kribbellaceae bacterium
TCCCGTCGGCGTAGGTGTCGCGGATCCGCATGCCGCTGAACTCGAGCCCGTCGGCAGGTCCCCACAATTCCTGGATGTTGTCGTAGTCCCGGCCGACCCAGACACCGACGTTCGAGTGCTCGATCCACACGTTGGTGATCTTGGTGCCGGTGCCGAACCGCCCGTTCAGGGCGACCCCGCCTTCGGCGTTGCCGTCGCCGCCGCGGATCCGGCCGGAGCCGAAGATGGCGATGTCCGAGATCTGGGTGTTCTTGTCTATGTCGAAGCCGAAGTTGCCTTCGTGCGGGTGATTGATGCCGCCCGCGTTCTGCGGCTCGATCAGCGAGTACAGCTGCGAGTACCACATGCCGGCGCCCCGGATGGTGACGTTGCTGATGCCCACCTGGTTGTACTGGCCCCGGTTCAGCGGGTCGTCGGTGAGGATCTTCTTCTCCTGCCGCCACTGGCCGGACGGGATCCAGACACAGCTGATGACGCCGTTCTGGTCGTCGGTCACGGCGCGCTGGATGGCGTCCGCGTCGTCGATCCCGTCGCCTGCGATCGCGCCGTACTGCGTGATCGAGGTACAGCCGGCGGGCTGGCTGAGCGGTGCTGCCACCTGCTCCAGGTCGATCGTGTCGATGATGTAGAACGACGCGTTGTCACCGGCGTCGCGTTGCAACTTGAACTTCGTGCCGGGCGGGTACGACGACGACAGCAGCGCGTGCGACTCGTCGAACAGCCGCCGGGCGTCGGCCTGGGGTGTGTTCGTCAAGGCTTCGGGGCCGTCAGTGTTCCCGTACAGCCAACTGTGCTTGGACGACAGGTCCAGTTTCTGCGCGAAGGTGCCGTTGATGTAGAGGCTGATCGTGGCGTCGATGCCACCACCGGTCGGCGCATCCGGGATGGAGTTGCGCACCACGATCGAGTTGGAGGCGTTGGTCGAGGTGAACTCGACGAACTGCCCCGTGCTGGTCAGCCGCACCGACTGCCGCCCCGAGGACTCGGTGGCGAAGTTGGTGTGCCCGAAGGTGCGCAGCGGATCGGTCACCAGCAGAGTGCCCTGGTAATTGGCGGCTTCAGCCTCGTAGGAAATCCACGGAACCGCCGCGCCACGCCCGACCACGATCGACTGCGACAACCCGTTGTTGGTCTCGTTGGTCTCGGCAACGACATTGGTCGCGTCGGCGGTCGCGGTGAGAGTGGCTCCACCGCTGGTCGCAGTCCAACTGCCGCTGATCGCCACGTTGGTCGTCGTACCCGCGGCGATCGATGCAGTACTGCCGTTGAGCGTCGTGCCGCCGACCGTCAGCCGGGTGGTGCTCGCGGCGCTTGCGGACGTGCCGCGGTTGTTCACCGCCACGGTGAAGGTGACCTGTGCACCGGCGGCCGGGTTCGGTGGGTTGGACGTGATGCTCAGGACCTGTAGGTCGGGACCCGGAGCCTGCGCGATCACCAGTTGTGAAGGCGCGGTGAAGGTGTTGTTGTCGTTGTTCTGCTCGATGATCGTGTTCGTGGGATCGACTACGGACGAGACCGTGTAGCTGCCCATCGGACGCGGCCCCGCGCTGAACGAGACGGTCGTCGAGGCGCCGGCGTTGAGCGCACCCACCGGCGCGCTACCGACCACAGTGCCGCCGAGGTTGAAGTTGACCGTGGTCGCGCCCGCGGCTGCCGACCCGATGTTCTGCACCGTCGCTGAGAGCGTGATCGGGCTGGTCTCGTTCGGCGATGCGGGGGTCCAGCTGGTCGAGCTGACGACCAGGTCCGGGTTCGGCGCCGGAGTACCGATGACTTGCAGCTCGGCGACCTGGCCGCCCGGCGCGCCGGTGTTGCTGAAGACCTGCAGCCGTACGTCGGCAACGCGCCCGGTGACGGGGATCTCGACCGAGTTCTGGTTTGTCGACGGGTTGAAGGAGTAGTTGCTCCGGGCAACCAGCGAGGTGAAGGCGGTGGCGCCCTGGTCGCGGCCGAGAACCTCGATGCTCTGCGTCCGAGCTCCCCAGGCCTGGTCCGGGTTGAGCTTGACCACGACCGAGGTGACGTCGGCGTTGGCCCCCAGCTTGACCGTCAGCGTCGACGGGTAGCCGTTCGATTCCCAGTAGCTGCTGAGGTTGTTGTCATTGGCGTTCGCGGCGACGAAGTTGAAGACCGACGAGGACGCCTCGATCGGTTTGCCGTTCGCCAGGTTGGAACCACCCGCCTGGCCGCCGCGGCGTACGCGGTTGCTGTCGGGTGATTCGTTGCCGGCGGCATCGCGGGCGCGTACGTAGTACTCCACTGTCGCCGACGCAGGCTGCGACTCGGTGTAGGTGAGCACGTTGCCGGCCACGGTCGTGACGGCCGCGTTGTTGCGGTAGATGACGTAGCCGGTGACCCCGATGTTGTCGGTGGACGCCGTCCAGGCCAGCCGGATCTGCCCCGCGCTGGGTTCGGTGAGACCCAGATTGCCGGGGGCGGTCGGCGCTTGGATGTCGCCGGCATCCGGCCCGTACAACTCGAACTCCGAGATCTGTCCGGCCGGCCACCCCGTGTTGGCCGTGATGTTCAGCCGAACGTAGCGAGCAGTCGTACCCGGGAACGAGATGGTGACGGTGTTTCCGCTGGTCGGGCTGAAGTTGTACCCGGCGCTGGCGACGATATCGGAGAACGAGGTGCCGGTTGCGCTGCCCTGGACAGCCAGCGTCTGCGTGCGCGCACCCCAGGAGACGGGCAGTTTCAGCACGATCTGGTTGACGCTGACCGCCGCGCCGAGATCGGCCTGGAGCCACTGTGGGAACGCATTGTTGCTGCTCTCCCAATACGTGCCCTGATTTCCGTCGATGCTGTTGCCGGCGAGGTATCCGGGCACTTGGCTGCTGGCCGACACGGTCTTGTTCAGAGCCATGGCGAGGTTCGCCCCGGCCGCGGCGGAGGTGGGCAGGATCCCGACGGCGATCAGGGCCGCCACGAGCAGGCCGCTGATCAGCCGCCATCTGGGCTGCTTCCGTTTCATGGGTGTCCTCTGTTCTGTTGAACGCCCGTTCGCCGCCGGACCGGCCCCGCAAGGCGACGCGCCACACCCCGCGCATGCGTGCGGCGGGTGGGTAGCAACGAGGCACGGTGACGGGTGCGCCGGGTCGGGTGCTGGACGGGCGGTGGGGGCGGTGGGGGGCGGTGGCAGGCAGAACAACGACTGCCCCGAACCTGCAGAAAAATCCAGGTAAGTTGCAGCGATGTTGCCAACTTTTTGCGAACAGAAGTCAAAGATTGCAGGTAGTGATCAGTTCGTCAACGGTTCGTGACGACCCTGCTACTGCTCGTCAGCTCTGGGGCCTGTACAGCCGTCGCGGACGTCAGCGACGGCGAGCCGCTGTCGTGCCGGCTGGCCGCACGGGGCGGCGGCTGTGGTTCAGAGATCTGGTGTTCCGTGCGGGCGGTCCCGTTACGGAACACTAGGTTTCGAGGTCGTCCGGCAGGATGACATTGAGCAACCAACTGACGACGGTGATGATCAGCGCGCCGAGCAGAGCGGTGCCGAAGCCGTTGACATGGAACGGCACGTTCAACGCGTCACTGATCCACGATGTGAGCAACAACATCAGGGCGTTGATCACGAAGATCAGCAGCCCCAGGGTGAGGACGATGAAGGGCAACGACAGGATCGTTGCAATGGGTTTTACCACCGCGTTCACGAGGCCGAAGATCGCCGCCACAATCAGCAAGGTGAGCACCCTGGCTGTGGTTGTCGAGCCATGGATCGTGATGCCGCTGAGCAGCCAGGCCGCGACGGCGAGTGCGATCGCGTTGGCCAGCAGTTTGACCAGCAGGTTCACCATGACTGGCT
>JAWWOY010001102.1:0-2634 GCA_033851195.1 Kribbellaceae bacterium
TCCGACAGTTTCCGGCGGATCACACCGGCCCGTCCCCACCCGGCCACGGCGGCTGCTGGCTGCTATCCGGAACGCCCTTGAGGTACATCTCCAATGCGCGGAGGCGGGCAGTGTCGAGCGGCTGAGACGAACCCAGGCCCGGGCGCTCGGGGCGCCAGGCCGACCGCGCCCGCTCGAACTCCCGCCCGGCGAACAAATTTGACCCATCCGCGGCCAGCCACATAGCGGCTAGAAACGCCCTTCACCACGAGGCCTTCCACTCCGGCAGCCCTGAAGACCTCCATCCACTCGCGCGCCTCAGCGATGTCGGCCGTCGCCGGATCGACCACCGCATCTTGCGGATATCGACGCCGTCGACCGCCAGCACATCGAACGCCACGAACGAAGCCGGCTCTTCCACAACCAGGCGCCGACGCACCGTCGCCGCCGTGTTCACCATCCGGCGCTGGAGCGCATCGAAATCCAGCCGCTCACCAGTCCACACCACCAACTCGCCGTTTATCTTGAGCCGGCTGCTGTGTTGTGCTGTATTGCTTGGCAGTGACCGTTGTGGACATGTCCACAACGGTGTGGTTGACCTGGTGGCCGCGGCGCCCTGGATTCTCGTCTGGGCTCGGCGTGACACTGTGGCCGTTGGCAACCGGCCGCCCGGGCTGGCCGGGCCATTCCAGCTCGAGCTCGCTCGGGCCGCCGAGCGGCTGCCTGGTGAGCACGGCATGCCGGGCGGGTCGAGGTATGAGTTGAAGTGGGACGGCTTTCTTTACTGAATCTGTTGCACTCGCCATGGCTGTCCGACTTATGGCCGATGCGTGAGGTGCCGTCTGGCACGGGCCAGAGTGTCTTGGGGGAGTCGATCGGCGCCGAGGGCAGGGCCGGCGCCAATGATGCCGGGCCCGCGCATAGGCCTGCCCCTTGCGCATCGGGCGGTGGGGGAGTCAGATCGTCGTCCAAACGGCGATGATTCCCGCCGCGACAAGAACTAGTGCAAATATCGTCAAGCGGCGACGGACAAGCCGCCGGGCGCTGCGCTCTCGAATCGCGACCATGAGATCAGCCGACGTTGCCACGTCGTCCACGCTCGCGCGCAGCACATCCCCGAGTTCTGAGCCACCCATGCGGCGCTCCGATCCTCTGCATCTTGGCGATCCAAGTGGTGGCCACTCTCTGGCAGCGCGTCCCCGCAGTCAAGCGCTCAAGATTGCAGGAAGTTGCAACTAAATTACAGAGAGAACCCGTTGAACGGCAAACCTTTACCGGATACTGTACGTCATCTCTCGGCTCGGGGGAGTAGCGGGAGACCGTCCACGACTCGCTAGGGGATGCGCATGTCGAACCTTGACCGGGCACGCCGAAGAATCGCAGTACTGACCTCCATCGGAGCACTTCTCGCAGCAGCCGCCTCGCCGCTGTCAGCGACTGCCGCTGCCGACCAGCCAACCGGGCCGTTGGCGGCCGAGATGCGGAGTTTGTTGAAGTTGCAGCCTGGTGGCCTCCAGGTGAGCGATAACGCCTTGGTCTGGGAGGCGACCGGCACTGTCGTTGTGTGGCCGAGCCCGGGCGAGCGCGTCGCGCCGAAGGGCCTAGGTCATAACGTGCGGCGGGACACAGCCCGTCGTGTGGGAGTTGAGGCGCTCGCCGACTACAGCCCGGACAGCGTTCAAGACGTGCACGGCTGCCCGTCCGGTATCACAGTCAAGGACTACTACTGCTTCTACACCGACATTAATTGGGGTGGCCGGCGACTGCAATTTACCGGCGCAACCGCGTACGGAGAAGCCAGGGACTGGGGCTTCGACAATCAGACCTCAAGCTGGGTTAACACCGATAGTAATGTCAATGTTCATGTTTACGACGGCGTTGTAACTTTCGAATGGTTGTTGTGGAATATGCCGGAAAACTCGGTGTCCTCTTACGTGGGAAACAGCGTGAATGATCGCATGGGATCCTGGAGATCGTGCCCCTCGCCGATCTGCTGATCCGGAACCACATCAGGGACCACCACGTCCCGTGGAACCAGATCACCGATGCCGATGTGACCGACACTCTGCGGGTGCACACCGCGAACCAGCGGCTGCGCTTCCCCGGTGTCCAGTTGGTGATGCGGGACATGCGTAAGCAGCGCGGCAACAGCCGGAAGTTGGGCGCGGACGCTGGGTTGCCCTTGGCCACGGCGAGCGGCAATTCTATCTGGCAGGAAAGTAGAGCCGATAACTGATAACCGATGGGATCCGGACCCTTAGTTTTCCGGCGTCTTTGGTTAAAATCTCTTCAGCAGCTAGTAGGGCGCCGGTCGTCGGACTGAACGTCAGAATTTGACGCTGCGGAAGGCCGGTTAGGGTGGTGTCAACGGCAAAGCCCTCGACCGGCCGACCCGCGCGGTCGGTCAAACGGCCCAAGGAGACAACATCTGGTCGGGCAGCAAGCAGCCGCAGAAGGCTTGCGCGAACTTCGGGCCCTGGCTGGCTTTCGTTGTAGAGATCGTTGATCGCAGTGACCAACTCCCCGGTGCCAAGCTTGTCGATCGGATGACCCGCTTTCAGAGTCGCCAGCAGGCGGTCGCTGTCCGACGACAGTGGAAGATCAGGGAACATCGGCGTGAAGCCGCCCGGTTGCCAGGTCTCATCGCGAACAACC
>JAWWOY010000788.1:0-7504 GCA_033851195.1 Kribbellaceae bacterium
TCCACGAGAAGGCGGGCGACCTTCTGACCGCGGCACGGTTGTATGCCGACGCCGCCCGGTCCGCCCCCAACCTCGCCGAACGTCACCACCTCACCCGGCAGGCAGCGCGGATCAGTCAGGCGCTGCGGGGGTGAGCCTGTTGGCCAACCACTCCCACAAGGCGAAACCCGCTACCGGAACGGTGTAGGCCGATGAGGTTTCCCCGCGGAGAGCAGAACCGCTTCGTTCGGCCGCCGTTCCGAGGAGAAAACGCGAGGCAGCAGCGGCCTACGCGAAGCAGGTCGATCTGGTCTATGTGTATGGAAGCGACGCGGCCTGGCGTGCGCATTTGGAGCTGGCAGCGACCTCGCCGCCGACGCAGACACTGACAGCCCCTGCTGGTTGCGGCGGGATCTACCAGGACGCCTATCGGAAGTTTCAAACCGTCTTCTGCAAGGAGGCCTTCGCCACCCCACGTGAGGGCTGCAACTGAGGTTGATGTCGAGATCGAGGTGTGTCACCTGAGCGTGCCGGCGGTGCTTCCTCCGTCGGCCCGAGAGCGCGAAGGCCGTCGACGAGGACGGCCACCATTCGAGGGATCCACAGCGACGTTTGGTTAGCAATTTGCGGGACCTGGCTCCAGTGCTTCGTCAGGGCGGACTGTTCGGCGGCGTCGAGGACGGCGGCTGCCGACAGGCCGTCTTCGACGGAGGGGGCGATCTGGCGACCGCTGGTCACCGACTCGGTGAACAGCCGGCTCGTGGTGGGCATGCTCGACATCGACTTCGAGGTTGAGTCATCGCCTCACCCAACACCTTCGCAAGCTATCCGAACGCTTCGTCAACGCGGCCACACACCAGCAACCGGTGACAACAATCGCTGAATGTGACATCAACAGCTGACCGTCAGATCCAGTTCTGGTCGTAGCCCCAACGCTTTCTGCCATACCTGGTCGCAGTTCAGGCCAGGCCCGATGACGGCGTTATCAGGGCCTGCAGTATTCCTGCCGAGCGGGTTGAGCTTCCACCAGAGCCCCGACGGCCGCTCCGGCCTTGGCCAGCCGGTGTGGGTCTCAGTGCCAGCGGAAGATCAGCACCAGCGGCAGGCCTCGTCCACGATCTCGACAAGGACGTCGTTGGGTGCGGTAGGGACCCCGCGCAGACGAATTCGTTGCGCAGCAGGACGACGGCCCACGGTGGCGACCCGTGGATGGAGCGCTTCGGGGGATGCCGGAACCCACTGGCGACGGCCGATTGTTTTCAACCGGATCCGTCGGGCACCCGTGGACAGCCACTAGCAAGGGAGACAGTGATGAGCCACCCTGATGAAGACGACTACCGCCCGACCATCGACGACGTGGATCCCAGCGCGCTGGCGGTCAACTCGCTGGATGACGATGTCCGGGTGTCGGCCGCCCGTCCGAAACCGAGATCGTCGACTCCGCCGGTAAGACCTTGCGGGTCGGCGAAGACTCCGACGGCGACACCGTGGTGCCGCCCAGCGACCCAGGTGATCCGTCATGAGCGCTCGGGATCAGGACAACGCCCCTGCCGCTGCCCGGCTACGACGAACTGCCCTTCGGTTCGCGGACGGCGCGGATCACGTCGCTGGACAGCGACGTCCCGGTTGATCCTGGAGGTGCTCCGGCATCGGCTTGGCGAGCTTGAGCAGGGGCGCCGAACAACCGATGGGGACCCAGTCCGTCGCCGCCGAACGCATTCCGGCCGGACGAAGGTGCCCATCCGGACGAAGAGGGTACGGAGGTCGCCGGCGCCTCGGGCGGCGGCCTGTCCGCCGAGGAAGCCGCGATGCACGTGGACGAATGAGCCGCGACTTGGGGGCAGCTCTATCGCACCCGGGCTGGCGGCCGAGCGGGCAGCAAACTGGCCACCACGACGTTGCTCGGGCACCTGAACCTCGACACGCCCTCACTACACGCAGTCTTCCCGGAGCAGGTGATCGCGGCGCACCAACACTTCATCGAGCAGCGGCGCACGACCCGGCCGTTCGGTGAGATGCGTCCGGCCACGGGTGAAGAGTGACGATAGTGACCAGCAATGCCCCGACCAAGTCCTGGTCAACTGCTGGCCGTGCTGGTGCTTTGCCAAGTGACCGCCGTTGCCCGAGTCGCCGCACCGCAGGTCACGAACTGGTCGCCCGCGTTACCGCCGTCACCAGTCATCCCATTGACTCCGGGATGCCCAGTTGTTTGCCGCTGGTACACGCTCCTTACCAACGGGCCTACGCACGGGTGGCGGTCGTACGCCGGTAATTGGGAGTGCGGGGGTCACGACCACGCTCGAGAGACCAGGCTGTGACAACGGTCTCGTTGGCCTCGGTGGCTCGCCAGGCTCGAAGGACCAGGTCGAGGTGGTCGGGGGCGGTACCAGTAGTTGCCGTTGGCATCGCGTGCGGCGGGGAGCAGTCCTGCGGCGGCGAGCTTGGGACTCGGGAGAAGCTTCGGCCGAGGATCTGCGAGGCGGCCGCGGTGCGGATGTGACCGGCGGGCCCGGACACCGGTCGTCCCGGCCGCGGTGCCGGATCCACCTGGCGAACCTGGGCCAGCGCTTAAACCTCTTGCCAGGAGACCCTGCGGCGCGCGTCGGAAACCACGGTGAGATTGCCGGAGGCGATGAGCCGGACGCCATTGGTGGAGCGACCAGCAGATGGGCGGCCTCCCGCAGATGTCGCGCAACTGGAGTACGCGATGAATGCGCGCGGTGGAACTGGGGTACCGAGACCGAGCCGCAGGATCACGGAGCGCCGGGGGCACGTGCCGTGGACTGTGAGGTTCTGTCGGCTATCGGAAGGTAGGGCGCATGCTGCTGGCGCAGCGGTACAGGTTGAGTGAATCGATCGGCCGCGGCGGCATGGGAGAGGTCTGGCGCGCTACCGACGAGGCGCTCGGCCGCCCGGTGGCGGTGAAGCTCCTGCATCGCCACGGGGCAACCGAAGAAGAGGCCGCTGAACGGTTCCGTCTAGAAGCCCACGCCGCCGCGGTGCTGAGTGACCCGCACGTCGTCACCGTGTACGACTTCGGCCGCCACGACGACACCTTGTTCTTGGTGATGGAGCTCGTCGAAGGCCGCAGCGTCGCCGCTGAGCTGCGCGCACACGGCGCCATGGCGCCCGGACCCGCTGCTGACATCGTCACGCAGGCGGCAGCGGGACTTAGCGCAGCCCACCGACAGGGCGTGATCCACCGCGACGTCAAACCAGGCAACCTGCTGCTCGCAGCCGACGGCACGGTCAAGATCGCAGACTTCGGCATCGCCCGACTCGTCACTGGAGCCGAAAGGGCATTGACCAGCACCGGGGAGATTCCCGGCACCAGTCACTACCTGGCGCCTGAGCGCGCGAGAGGCCGCCCAGGTGGCCCAGAAGCCGACGTGTATGCCCTCGGATGCGTGCTGTACCAGCTAGTCACAGGCCACCCGCCGTTCTACGGCGACACACCTGTGGCGGTGGCCTACCAGCACGTCGATACCGACCCGGTGCCGCCCGGCGACCTGCGGCCGGCCTTGGCCGGTAGCTTCGAGAGCTTCCTCCTCCAGATGCTCGCCAAAGACCCAACCCAACGGCCGACCGCAGAACAAGTTGCGCTGTGGGACCCAGCAGCGACCGACCTCGAGGCGTTGGAGACCGGAGCGGCCGATGAAGGCATCGATGAAGCCGTCGGCACCATTCAGTTGCACGTCGGTGGGACTTCCCGGCGTCAGCTGCCCCGGAGCAGGCCCGCGGTGGTGGCGGCTGCGGCCGCGAGTGTTGTCGTGGCTACCGCAGGAGTGGCGGCGGTGATGGTCGCCCGCGCCGATGGTGCCATCTCCGCAGCTGACCCACCAGCTGCCACGAACCCGTCAACACCAGCCAAGCCAGTCGCTCCTGTCGCAACGCCATCCAAAAGTTCGAAACCGGATCCCGTGGCGAGACGAGGCCAGCAGGTCAGACAAATGACCGTGCCGCCGAGCTGGCACCGCCCAGCGGAGTCAAATGGCACCGATGTGACCAAACCCAAAGAACAGCCCAGTGGAAAGAGTCCGAAGGTGCATCCTGCGAAGGGGCCGAACGCTGCACACCGGGCCACCCCACCACGTGACAAGAGCGAGCCCGAACGATAATCACCCGCACGGGCTAGCCGGCAGATGAACGACTCGCCCGGTGGACATCACACCGGGGCCAAACGCAAAGGGACTCCTCGGCTTTCGCTGGTGGCCGGTCGCGGAGATCGAGGGCGAGCACGGAGCGGTTCTA
The DNA here is from genome assembly GCA_033851195.1 of Kribbellaceae bacterium. Lineage (GTDB taxonomy): Bacteria > Actinomycetota > Actinomycetes > Propionibacteriales > Kribbellaceae > Kribbella. The sequence goes on from JAWWOY010000788.1 coordinate 4,231, forward strand.
TCCGGGACGGTTGCTGGCTCTCATACGCCGGTTCCTCGAGGGCGAGCAGATCGAGGAGCCGTTCCGGCAGAGATCCGGAAGAGGAGTGTTTACCGCGGGCTGAGTCGGCCGACCAGGCTGCGACGAGCGGCGGACCCTGCCCGGTCGCTTCGCGGTGAGCGAGCAGGCAGCGCCCACATCTGACGATTGCCTGCGCAAACCGCCTTCATGACCCGCGTGGCTTAACGAGTTCAGTGAAGGTGGCCAGCCGTCCTACTTCAACTGGTACCTGGATCCACCCGGCAGCGCGTGTACGCCGGGGAGCTGGTCTTCGGCCTTCGACTCCACCTTCCACCGGGCCTAGGCCGGTTGGCGAGTTGCCAACGGCATCAGTCTGCGCCAAGCGGACCTAGCGCTCGGTGATCGGGCGGCAGGTGATCAGCTCATGTCGCCGTACGGGGGCTGGTTCGCGGGTGTGAGCGACAGACCCAGCTCGCGGGCCTTGCCGCGGACCGCGTCCTCAGAGCGGCCGAGCTTCAGGCCGATCAGCCTGGTCGGGGTGTTGCCGTCCACGAGCTGTCGCAGCTGGTCGATGTCGTCGCCGCTCCATTCGTCGCCGCTGTTCCGGGTCGACTTCGTCTCGTTCACGATTCCGCTCCATCCGTTGATCGGTATCACCTATCGGACCGGTACCCCGACGGCCCATAGTGCTGACAGATGAGCGCAGCCCCGGTCGATGCTTCCGGAGGAAGATGTGACTGGGCCGCAGGTCAGTGACACCGGCCGGCGAGGAGCGGCCGCGCGCTGACAGGCACAACGGGCGCGGCCTAGCGACCATTCGGTCCGCGCGGGCTTGGTGGCACCGACTGGCCCTATGCAATCGACCTGGAAACACGGCAGTTGGGGGAGATGTTCGCCGGGCTGGTGGCGATCGCGCTGGGCTGGGGCCGACACGACGCCACCATGAACCAGGCCCTGGCGACCCGCAACATGATTGGGCAGGCCGTCGGCATCGTGATGGAGCGCTACCGGCTCGACCCCGACCGGGCGTTCGCGTTCCTGGTCCGGACCTCCCATAACGGCAACGTCCGGCTCCGCGAAATCGCGGCAGCCTTGGTCGCCGACACCATCCGCCAGGCCGAATAGATGTGACATGAGACCTCATTCGGACTCGATCGCGTCCCTGTCCGGGTCAGCCCGTTGCACGGGCCCGGACGGTCTCTTCGAGTTGTTCCTGTTCGTTCAGGGTGCGATGTTCGGCGCCGATCACGTCGTCGTGGGCTGCGTCATCGGCGCTGATCAGTTCGTCGAGCTTGATCAGGATCGCCCGCAGGTCCCGGGCGGTGCTGTGCTGGATGAAGAACACCATGACGAATGTGACCGCGCCCGAGACCGCGAACAAGGCCTCAAGCCAGCGGTCACTGAAGCCGGCGATCAGACCGATCACCAGCCAGGTCGCCACCAGTACCAGCGACAAAGCGGCCGCGGCGCCGGAACCGACCCATTCCACGACTAGCCGGGCTGTGGCGGACAGGCCGTCACGCCACCGTTCCGGCTGCGTCATCGTTCTCTCGTGCTCGTCAGGAGCTTTCCCGGTCCTCCAGTCCGACCGCGTCACGTAGCTCGGCGGTGGCATCTCGGAGCTGCCCTGACTCACCGGAACTGGTCTCCATCAGTTGGGCCAGCGCCGCAGCGACCGCGTTCAGCTTGTCCTGCACCGCGGCGTCGGCCCGGGTCTGGCTGTTCTGCAGCAACGCGACCATCAGGAAGGTAATGATGGTTGTGGCGGTGTTGATGATCAGCTGCCAGGTGTCCACCGTGCCGATCACGAAATACGACGGCGCCCACACCAACACCAGCACCACGCAGAACGCGAAGAACCCGGCCCGGGAGAACAACCCCGACGCCTTCCCGGCGAACTTGTCGAAGAACCCCAACCTGGACGACACGTCCGACGGCATATGCGCTGACGAGACCTCCGCCACCGTGTTCACCATCTCAACCTCCAAGACTCAGGACGGCCCTCTACGCAAACCTGTTGCGCAGGCGGACCGTGCATCAACTAGTTCCCACGCAACGGATTTCGCATGCATCGAGCAACGACCGCGAAGAGTCACTGCCGCTTGCATCAGCCCCAAGTCGACGAGGCTGCCCTGGTCTGCGGGCAACGCCACGCCACGACCCGCCGCCGCCGCCGGGCCGCGATTAGCGCATGTGGTATTCCGACAGTCGATGTCGGAGCCGCGGGACGCTTCAACTCGCAGGGAAGACACATCGTGGCGCTCATTCTTGCCGAGTCGTGAATGGGGTACAGGCGACAAGAAGTGACAAATCCGTGGCGCTGCGGCTTGGCGTCCGACCGATCGAGGGAGTTGCTGTGCGCGCATTGGTGCTGAACTGCACGTTGAAAGCGTCACCGGAACCGTCGAACACCGACCAGCTGGCCAGTGTGGTGGTAGAGGCGCTGAAAGAGCGCGACGTGGAGGTCTCGACGCTGCGGCTGGTGGACCTGAACATTGCCCCCGGTGTAGTCACCGATGCCGGCGACGGCGATCAGTGGCCGCGGGTGCACGACCAGCTGGTGGCGGCGCAGATCTTGGTGATTGCCACCCCGACCTGGGTCGGGCATCCGTGTTCGATCGCTCAGCGGATGCTGGAGCGGATGGACGCGATGATCAGCGAGACCGACGCCGATGGTCGACCTGTCGCCTATAACCGGGTCGCCGGGGTGGTGGTGACCGGCAACGAGGACGGCGCCCACCACGTCATCTCAGAAATCGCCGGCGCGGTGGGCGACATCGGCTACACCATCCCCGGGCAGGCCTGGACCTACTGGAACCGCGGCCCGGGGCCCGGGCCCAGCTACAGCGAGACCGAGGATGGCCACGACTGGTCGGCCAAGACCGGCCGGGCGATGGCGGCCAACCTGCACGCAGTAGCCCAGGCTCTGGCCACCAACCCGATGAACCCGCCACCGGACTGACCGGCTAATCCGGCTGGACCGTACAGATCCCACGTTAGGGCCGTCCGATGGAAAAGGGACGTCATGAACGTCGCACTCGCGCTCGGGCTGGGCCTAGCCGCACGGTGGTGCCGGCCGTACGGGACCACCGCGGCTACTACTGGTACCGCGCCGACCACATCACGCTGGTCGCCCGCGCCCGTCGCCCGAGACAACCGCGTCATCGGCCGACTCGCAGGCTGTACGGAGCTACCGGTCGGTGCCCCGATAGTGGTGAACCACGCCGTCGGTGGCTGCAGCTGGCGATCACAACGCGGCGGCCCGGCGTGGTCC
>JAWWOY010001048.1:0-3905 GCA_033851195.1 Kribbellaceae bacterium
TTGGAGAAGAAGCCACGATGAACCCCGTAGTTGGAGGTAGGTCGCATGATGTCGCTGCGGTTCCGTGCCGCGGGTCCCGATGACGCCGAGCAGGTGGGGATGCTGCACGCCGATAGTTGGCGTCGCCACTACCGCGGGGCCTACGCCGACTCGTTCCTGGACGGTGACGTTGTGGCCGACCGCCGGTCCGTGTGGTCGTCGCGGCTCGCCGCCCCAGCCGACAGCAGGACGGTGGTCGCTGAGGACGACGCCGGGCTGGTGGGCTTCGTGCATGTCGTCTTCGACGACGACGGGCGATGGGGCAGCCTCATCGACAACCTGCACGTCACCCATGACCGTCGGCGGACTGGCGTAGGTACCGCACTCCTGACCTACGCTGCCGAGGCCGTTGCCGCCCGACCGACCGGCAAGTCCATGTATTTGTGGGTGCTCGCGCAGAACACCGCCGCACAGCAGTTCTACCGAGCTTTCGGCGGCACCTGTCTCGAAACGGCAGTGGTTTCGCCGCCCGGCGGCGTACCGGCCCGGCTGAATGGCGCACCCAACAAACTCCGCTTCGCCTGGCCCGATGCCTCATCGCTCGCTTGCAACGCGGGCCATTGATTTGGGGTGCGCGTCCTCGGCCTCCACGTTGCTGGCTCAGCCCTCGGCAGCGCGGCCGTCGAGGTAGTCCGCGAGTTCGCGCATGGTCCCCGTGAACGCCGTTTCGAGATCCACTCCGTAGGTGTCGGCCAGGGTCAGTACCGACCACAGGCAGTCGGCCAGTTCGTGCGCCAGCGCCTCGTCGAGGTCGTCGCGCGGGCGGACTCCTGCCCTGCCCTGAACGAGTTTGGCCAGGTCTCCGACGTCACCGAGGAACCCGAGCATGATTTCCTCGGGCGTCCAACTGCGCCCGTAGCGCCGGGTCTCCTCCTGGGCATAGCTTCGGCGCACCGCCCTGGCCTGCTTCTGCATCTCGCTGAATTCCATCCCGCGATCCTGCCACCGACGGCGACCTCCCGCTTCGAGGGACCGCGTGATCTTGACCTACCACGCGGTTAGTGCGCCGGTTGGGTGGAAAAGGGCTTGGGAGTCGCTGGTCGAGAACGGCTCCGCGCGCTGCGTCCGTCTATGTGCACCGCTCAACCATTGCCCCCGGCTTCGGATAACGGGGCCATGCACAAAGATGAGCCCGTCGCCGTGCCTTGTGCACCGCCCAGTCGTTGACGCCGGCTTCGGATGACGGGGCCATCCACAAAGACGATCCACTCGCTCAACCTCGTGCACCGTCCAGCCACCAATCGCAATCGGCCTGCCCCGGGCGCTCGAGCTCGTACGACGGGTCACGGCCCGGCATCCCCCTGCCCCGCACAGGTGGGACGCGGTGTCAGCTGAGGAACTCGCTTGCACCGCGGAGCCTCGTACGCAACAGCCGCTGTGTCCTGGTGCTGTCCAGGCGGATGTCGGACGGCCGTGATCCTGCGGGCAGATCGGCCGGATCAAGGCCGTCACGCGTGGCAATCAGGCAGCCCAGCTGATAGCGGCTGACGGCCTCGGCGCCACCGAGGTGCGCCGTACCTACGTGTCCGGATTCCATCAGCTCGAGCAGTGCTGCAGCCAGATCGGATACGTGCACAGGGCAACGAATGTTGTCGGTGAACAGCATGCCCTGCCGCCTGCCGGTGGCAAGCTCATGCACGAGCGACTCGTGGGGCGACCGCCCGCCGCCGACGATCAGGGAGGTGCGAGCGATCAACGCGCCCGGAGCGATGGCCCTGACCGCTGTTTCCGCAGCAGCCTTCGCCGCTCCGTACGGCGTCACGGGATCGGGCGCGGCCGCTTCGTCGTACGGGCTGTTGGTGCCAGAGAAGACGGCATCACTGGAGACATGGATCAAGCGCGCGCCGGCTGCCTTAGCCGCCACGGCGAGATGGGCTGCGCCGTCGGCCGTGGTGGCCCAGTCGGCCTGGAGGTACGCGGTGTGGATGACCACCTCGGGGCGTATGTCGCGGATCAAGGCCTCCACCTCAGCACGCCGGCGTACGTCGAGTGACCGCCAGGCGACTCCGCTGACATCGGCTGGTGGCATTCGGTGGTAGGTGGCAATCAGCTGGTGCTGTCCGGCGAGGCGGATCAGCTCGCTGCCTAGGTGTCCGGCGCCGCCGGTGATGAGGAGCCTCACGGGTGGACAGAGTAGCGGTGGAGATGCCAGCCGGTTATGCGGGAGCTTCGGACGCGTGCAGGCCGCGCAACCAGTTCAGATGTCAGCCGGTGGTCCCTGTGGGCCGCGGTACGGCTGGGTCTGGCTGTAGACGAGGTTGGTCGTCGTACTGCCGAACTGGGTCAGCTCGTTGACCAGTTGTTCGAGGTGCGCCATCGAGCCGGCGGCGACCTTGAGCATGTAGCAGTCGTCCCCGGTCGTTCGCAGGCACTCGAGGATCTCGTAACGCTCCTTGAGCAGCCGTCGCAGCGGCTCGTGCTTGCTGCCCGGATACTTGAGCCGTACGACGGCGAGCACCGCGAACCCAACCTTCGTCAAGTCGACCTCGGCCCGGTAGCCGCAGATGATGCCGCTCGACTCGAGTCGCTTCACCCGCTCGGTCGTCGCAGAGGCGCTCAGGTTCACCCGCCGGCCAAGTTCGGTCAGCGGGATCCGGCCATCGCGCTGGACCTCGACCAGGATGGCCCAGTCGGTCGGATCAAGACTCTCGGTCATGCCACAAAGATACCGGTAGATCCACGGCCAATCAGCCTGTACGCCGGGATGTTTCCCTTCCTGGTGGCGGTTCTGGCTGGATAGCCTGAAGCGGTGCGATTAGGCGTGAACGTCCCCAACTTCGGACCGGGCACCGACCCCGGCGTGCTGCTCGACTGGGCGCGAACAGTGGAAGGCCTCGGCTTCGACCTGCTGATGGTCTCGGACCATGTGGTGGTGACTCCGGATGTCGCCGAGCAGTATCCGGCGCCGTTTTACGAGCCTTTCACCACGCTGAGCTGGCTGGCCGGGATCACCAGCACGATCCGGCTCGGGACCACCGTGCTGCTCGCGCCGTACCGGCATCCCTTGTTGGTCGCGCGGATGGCGGCCAACCTCAATGAGCTCAGCGGCGGCCGGTTCGTCCTGGGGGTCGGAGTGGGCTGGGCCCGGCAGGAGTTCGAGGCGCTCGGTGTGCCGTTCGAGAAGCGTGGGAGGCTGACCGACGACCTGATCCGCACCGTTCGGGCTGCCTGGGAGAACGGGGACGACTACCGAAGCGGGCGGATCCCGATCTGGGTCGGCGGCAACAGCGACGCCGGACTGCGCCGGGCGGTCCGCCTCGGCGATGCGTGGCATCCGCTGCGGTGCAGGCTCGACTGGCTGCGCGAGGCACCCGACCGGATGGCGGCCGTCGCGCATGCCGCTGACCGGCCGATGCCTGCGTTCGCGCCGCGGATCGCGTTGCGAATCACCGACTCGCCACTCACTGCCCCAGACCGACTGGCCGGTGCGGGATCTGTGGACCAGGTCCTCGACGATCTGGACCAGCTACGCCTGCTCGGCGCTGAGAGCGTCGTACTGGATCCCTTCCAGGGCGACCCGGCTGAGACCAAACGTCCGGAGGTCGCGTGGCAGGCGCTCGCGACCGTGGCCGCCAACTGGAACCATCGATGAATGGAGCAACAGTGAAACCCGCCGAAGAAGACCTTCTCCGCCGCGCGATCGAACTGGCCGCGATGGCACGGAAGTCGGGCAACCCGCCGTTCGGATCGTTGCTGGTCGGGCCGGACGGCACGGTGATCGCCGAGGACCACAACACGAGCATCACCGACAGCGACATCAGCGCACATCCGGAGCTGAAGCTGGCCAAATGGGCGGCCCGCGAACTGGATCCCGAGACGGCGGCCGGCACGACCATGTACACCAGTTGCCAGCCCTGCGGCATGTG
>JAWWOY010001138.1:0-4662 GCA_033851195.1 Kribbellaceae bacterium
CGTCTGCTTCAACGACACCGTGTGACTTCAGCGCGATCCTTGAGATCAAGTGAAATAGATCACCATTGAGGAGCACGGCGATGTGGGAAGTCATTACCTCGCACGGTCATAGGGTACGCGACATTCAACACGAGTTCGACGCGATGCGCGCCGTTCACGCGCTCGGTCTCACGAGCTTGATTGCCCCGTATCGGTACTTGGTTTCCGATCATCGGGGCCAGCGTTTCGTCGCCGAGGTACACCGCCAACCGATCGTGACGCCAGCCCGGCCGAACCTACCGTCCTATCGCTAAAGGTAGAGATGAGGCCCGCGTTAATCAGCGCAGTTGCTGCACTGCGGCAGGCCGCGCGGAACACCGCGGCCCCAGAAAACACCGCCGCGACAGCCTGGGCGCGTGTCGCCTTCTCCGTCAGGCCTTGCTGGGTTCGATGGGTCGTATTGAGCCCGCACAGTGGGTACGGCTAGCACCAGAGACGCTGCCGCATCGGGAGCCTCCTTCGGCGCGTTGTGCCTGACTGCCAGGCGACGAACCGGATGTCGTGGAATAGACTACAGCGCAAGGGAATTGGCTGGGCATGATCGCCTAACCACCCAGATCGTCCTCGTACTGACCCGAGGAGGGTGCGTGCAACATGGTCAGCTACCAGTTGGTCTTCCGACCGGCGGGTGTCGCGCGCTACGGACACCTAGAATTACTAAGGGGCGGCGCGAGTTTGAGTTGCCGCCACGGCTCCAACGGGGTGCCGGTATTGCAGCTGACCGGTATCCGAGAGTGCAGCTAGCACCGGCGATGATAACCGCTTCATCAACCACAGTTGGATGCCATGGGAACTACGGCAATCCGCGCACCCATGGGGTTGCTCGACAGCAACACCTCACGACGTGCATCAGCGATCGGCCCTCGCATGCCGAAACCGTCGAAACCGCGCTGCAGTCACTCGAGCTCGACTTGGCTAAAGGTCTTGAACAATAGGCCCTTCCATTGCCTGCCCAGCTGTATGGCCACACGTGGCATTGGCATTGCGCCGACGTCGCGGCCTTCAATCGCGGGAGATCGCTGAGATGACGAATGCTTCGATCACGACTGTGATCTCACGACTGCATCGGGGGCGTGCAGCGACGACGCGGCCCGGTTCTTCCTCGCGCTGCCAACGTATTCGACACACTGGTGCTGACGGTGGCATGATTTCGGACCGTAAATGCCCCAGCGCCTATAGCGCTGCCCGCAGGCTGATCGCCTCTCTCGTGTGCTCTTTAGCATTTCTGCTGGTGGTTGCAGTCGCGACGTGGATCGTCATCAACGCTGGCGCCGGCCATCCGACGTGGCAGTAATCCAGTCCGAAGCCGGGGGCGGCACCGCATCCGGCAGGCGGTCCGCTGCACGGTTCGCGACGGAGGCGGCCGGGAATTTCGTCCTGGTGTTCGCGTTCGCCGTCGCGATCGCCACGCATAGCTGGTTCTCACCACTGTTGGTCGGAGTCCCACTGGTGGCAATGGTTTACTCCGGCACTCGAGTGCCGGGTGGACACTACAATCCGGCGCTGAGCATTGCAATGCTGATTCGCCATCGGCTTGCACCGCGTGCCGCCCTGGCGTTTTGGCTTGTCCAGTCCGGTGCCGGACTGTTGGCGGCGGTGAGCGTGCGTGCGATTATCGACCCCAGGCAGCTCGCGGTCACCGCGGCGATGACAGTGAAGGGCCCGACCCTCGCGGCCGCATTCGCACTCGAACTGGTCTTAACCTGTGTGCTGTGCTGTGTGGCACTGGAGGTTTCGACGCACAATAGCCACGCAGTCGATGACTACTACGCTTGGCCAATCGCCTTCAGCGTGATCGCGGGCGCCGTCGTGATCGGCGCCATCACCAATGGCGCATTCGATCCCACCGTCAGCCTCGACGATGCCCTGCTTGCGATTATCTCGTGGCCGACGCTTTGGGTCTACCTGGTGTCGCAACTGCTCTCTGGAATCGCTGCCACGATCACATTCGTGAGCATCGCCGACCACCACTGAGCGACGCTGCATTTCGTCCAGTCGCTAGATTTTCGTGTTCGCAACCAGAAGGCCAATGCTCTCGTTCACGTTTCAGCACGGTCGGTCTGTTGAAGCTCGACATCGGCCGGACTTCGGGATACCTGCTGGCCGTGCATGTAGATACGTGTTGCCGGTAACGACATAGGTCCGTGAATGCTGCACCCTAAGAGTGAGCCGATACCACGTCGCTCGTATGACGTTGTTAGACAACGAGTTCGGAACCGGCGCAAACGAACAGCTGAGGAGATACTACTCATGACAGCAGACGGAGTCACCTTGGGCGGACGCCTCCCGCTCTACGACCGTGAAGCACTAGAGCCGGCACAGAAAGAGCTCTTCGACTGGCTGATGAACAAAGCCGTCCCTTGGGCGGAGGGTGCTGGTTTTCAAGCTGGTATCGAGGCCGGCCAGCTCATTGGACCCTTTAATCCTGCCCTACTGACCCCGGGCATCTCGAAGGCGTTCATGGAATTTGTGCTCGTCGAGCACGACAACACCTCGTTAGGTCAACGCGCTAGGGAGGTCGTCATTTTGACCGTCGGCGCGGCCTGGCAGGCTCCGTACGAGCTCTACGCCCATTGCGCTGTTGGCCGCCACGTCGGGCTCTCCGACGACGAGGTGCGCATCCTCGCCGAGGGCGGGCTTCCAAAGGATCTCAGCGATACAGAAACGGTGGCCCATCGCGTCGCGCGTGCCCTGTCGGTCGAGCATCATCTCGACGATGCACTCTATCGCGAGGCAGAAAAGCTGCTGGGCGCCAACGGGATCATGGACGCCGTCATACTCACCGGCATCTATCACACCGTATGCGCAATCCTCAACGCATTCGAGATACCCGCGCCGTCGTAAATCGTCTATGGCTCAGCTCCCTGAATCGAATTAGTTGCCGGAGTTAGCGGTGAACATGCCGTTCGAACGCGCGAAGCACTCAGACGGTGGGACGACGCGCCACCCGAAACCCTGGCGACGCTGCTGCGGCAGTTGGGCGTGCGCCACGCCTCAGGCGTTCAAGAGGCAGATGCTTTGCGGGCCTGGGTTCGTGACAACGTTCCAAATCGGGCACTTCGGCTCAGCATTCGGCGAAACGGCTATGGGTTCCTCCTCGATCGGAGGTTTGGACGGCCACCGAGGCGAAGTACCCGACCGACCGATCGCGGCACAGGCTGAGCGATTCGTCGTCGAGCCTCGTAATAGCGCGCAGGCGCAAACGAGCTGCAGGAAATCTCGCGGGGAATTCATCCGGCGATCCTGTCGCAGGGCGGACTCGCACCAGCGCTGGACGCGCTGGCGATCCGCTCCCCGTCCCGGTGGACCTCGACCTCGCGATCAATCAGCCATTATCCGACCCCGTCGAGGTCGCCGCGTACTATGTGGTGGCCGAGGCGTTGACCAACGCCGCCAAGCACGCCCAAGCCTCTGAGGTGGCGGTAAGCGCACACTCGCGAGGTGCACGGCTGCACGTCTCGGTGCGCGACAACGGAGTTGGCGGAGCCCAGCTGGGTAAAGGCTCTGGGCTGATCGGCCTGAAAGACCGCCTCGATACCTCGGCGGCATATCCGACTCGTCAGTCCGCTCGGAGGCGGGACGTCGCTGGACGCCACCATCCCGCTCAACGTTGGCAGCTCGTCGCGTTAGCCGACCACTCATGCGTAAGTGTCGGTGCCAACTTTATCCGCTCACCCCAGCCCCAGCCGATGTCGAGCAACGTCACGCCAGGCCGCAAACCCAACTCGCCCAACGCCATGTCGATCTTTGCAATCTGCGCCTCTTCGAGCGTCATGTCATCCCGCTCGAAGTACGCACAACTTTAGGTCTGGGTAGGGTCGAGGAAGAGCCGGTAGAATTCGTCGGACAGATCGTAATGCGCCTGCACGTTCTCAAACTGCGGTGTGTCAGCTGAACGAACACGATCAGAGCGTTCGTACATGTCACTCCATTTCGAGCGGGATGGTCGCATGCAGCAATGTTCCGGCTTCAGGCGGGCAGTCGATCTTGATTTGGCCACCAAGGGCCTCGACCCGGTCGAAGAGGCCGATCAGTCCGGACCCTTTACCGACGTGTGCTCCTCCGATTCCGTTGTCTTGCACGCACAGAAAGAGGTTCGCATCGTCGGTGTTGGCCGATACCGTCACTTTGGAAGCTTGTGAGTGCTTGGCGGCATTAGCCAAGCCTTCTGCCACAACGTAGTACGCGGCGACTTCCGCCGCTTCGGGTAAGCGACGGTCGACCGCCGCGTCGAAAGTGACCGGAATCGCAGATCGCCCCGCCAGCGCCTCGAGAGCCGCAAGCAGCCCACCCTAGGACAAGATCGCAGGATGAAGGACGCGGGAAATCTCTTGCAATTCTTGATGGGCCTCTCTCAGGACCGAAGTGTGATGTGCCAGTTGCTGTTTGAGGCCATCGAGATCGGCTGGCTCCGACGCCTCGGTCATTCGCGCATCCAGCGCAAGTGTAATCAGGTGTTGTTGCGCTCCATCGTGGAGGTTGCGTTCTAAGCGGCGCCTGGCGTCGTCGGCCGCCGTCACGATCCGCGCCCGCGAGGCGACCAGTTCGGCGCGGTTGGCGGCATTGGCGATAGCCGCCGCCACCAAATCGGCGAAATCACCGACCCGCTCCTCAGTGTCAGAC
>JAWWOY010001059.1:0-8936 GCA_033851195.1 Kribbellaceae bacterium
ACCGCCATCATCGAGAAGAAGTACTGGGGCGGTGTCTGCCTGAACGTGGGCTGCATCCCCTCCAAGGCGCTGCTGCGCAACGCCGAACTGGCGCACATCTTCCGCGCGGAGGCCAAGACCTTCGGCATCAGCGGCGAGGTCAGCTTCGACTTCCCGACCGCGGTGCAGCGCAGCCGGAAGGTGGCCGACGGCCGCGTCAAGGGCGTGCACTTCCTGATGAAGAAGAACAACATCACCGAACTCGACGGTTGGGGCACCTTCGTCGACGCCAACACCCTCGACGTCTCGCTGAACGACGGATCGTCCGAGACTGTTACCTTCGACAACTGCATCATCGCCACCGGTGCGACCACCAAACTGCTGCCGGGCACCCAGCTGAGCGACCGGGTCGTCACCTACGAGGAGCAGATCCTCACCGAGGAACTGCCGGGCAGCATCATCATCGCCGGCGCCGGCGCGATCGGCGTCGAGTTCGCCTACGTGCTGGCCAACTACGGCGTGAAGGTGACGATCGTCGAGTTTCTCGACCGGATGGTGCCGCTGGAGGACATCGAGGTCTCCAAGGAGCTGGCCAAGGCCTACCGCAAGCTCGGCGTCGACGTCCTCACCTCCACCCGGGTCGACTCGATCGACGACTCCGGCGAGAAGGTCAAGGTCACCGTCACCGGCAAGGACGGGAGCCAGCAGACGCTCGAGGCGGACAAGGTGCTTCAGGCGATCGGCTTCCAGCCGCGTGTCGACGGCTACGGCTTGGACAAGATCGGCGTCAAGCTGACCGAGCGCGGCGCCATCGACGTCGACGGATTCCTGCGTACCAACGTGTCCAACATCTTCGCCATCGGCGACGTGAACGCCAAGCTGATGCTGGCGCACGCGGCCGAGGCGATGGGCGTGATCGCGGCCGAGACGATCGCCGGCGTCGAGACGATGGAGCTCGACTACGTGATGATCCCGCGGGCCACCTTCTGTCAGCCGCAGGTGGCCAGCTTCGGCTGGACCGAGGAGCAGGCCCGCTCGCAGGGCTTCGATGTCAAGGTCGCCAAGTTCCCGTTCACCGCGAACGGCAAGGCGCACGGCCTCGCCGACCCGACCGGTTTCGTCAAGGTGATCAGCGACGCCAAGTACGGCGAACTGCTGGGCGCGCACCTGATCGGCCCGGAGGTCACCGAACTTCTGCCCGAGCTCACCCTCGCGCAGAAGTGGGACCTGACCACCAAGGAACTGAGCCGCAACGTGCACGCCCACCCGACTCTGAGCGAGGCCCTGCAGGAGGCCTTCCACGGCCTTGAGGGCCACATGATCAACTTCTAGACACGCGGTGATCGGGGCACGCTCGAAGGCCCTAAGAACGGCGGCAGACAAGGGATTCGCCTTGCGGCGACTCTCATCGTTTGCCGCCGTTTGCAGTGGGTGTGTACAAGATGTGTACTACGCATCCAGCTTGGAAGAGCGGCCGATGATGCGCCTGAACGTAGCTCTTGAGCGTGGCAGGGAGTCCTTCACCGCCGTCAATGACACCGGTTGTCCGTCAGTAGGGCACGCAGTGGGCACGAACGCCCCGACTGTCCGACGCCACGCTTGGCCGTGGCTGGGGATTAGCTGAACGGCAGACGGGAAGACGCTGAGGCGAGGCGTGTACGTGGTGCAGATGCCAAGGTTCGCAGGCGGCGAGACGGCGCGCACCGGCCGTACTACGCCGAGTTGGCGCCTTACTTGGAGTCTTTGTCGTTAAACACGATCGTGAATGACCCCCGCCAAACGGTGTCCTGGCCCAGGTCGGTGTCGAAGGAGACCGCGACTATGTCCTCCATGCCGATCGGCTCATCCTTGGCCAAGTGCTCGCCGACATGCCGGAAGAGAGCCGTCAGAGACTGGTCTTCAGCAGCCTCCGGTAGGCCGATCGAGAAATGCCTGCCGCTGAAGCCTCTGGTCATGAATGCATCTTGACATCTCGGTGGTGAACGCTCCGAACTCGGCTACGGATCAGAAGGTCGTGCCCCCGAGGTGCCCCCGAGCGACCCGGAACAGCCGTCAACGACCCCCGGTGACTGAGCAGGATCGCTGCTCAGGGTCGGAGGTCGTCGCTGGTTGGTGCTCAGGGCAACGGACTCGTAATGAGAAGGTCGTCTCCGGCACGAGTTCGCTCCGCTGAGCGCGTTAACGCGAACGACCCCCGACCTTGAGCGGTGATCCTGCTCAGTCATGGGGGGTCGTTGACGGCTGTTAATGGGCCTTCGGGGGCCTCTCGGGTGGCCCGGGCGTCTGGGATATTCAAGGTCGCGGACAGCGTGCCCATACGCGGCTGTCACGGGCCAGGCTGCATGGCTGTCCCGCTGTGTAGCCTGTGTTCGTCCACGACTGTCCAGCTCCGTTCGCCACTCGCGTTAGCAAGGCTGTGGGCTTGGAGGCTTGCGGCGTGACGACGCGCGGCTCAGCGGAGGGCTGGCAACCAGGGGTGATCGGGGTAGCGAGGCGCGATGCGGTCGAGAAGCCATCGGCGGCGGCGGGCGTCGAGCAGGTTCGCGACTTCAGCGAAGTCGTCATTGTCCTTCGGTCGCGCACCCCGTGACTTGAACAGGAGAACGATCTCTGGGGCGAGATAGGGCACTCCACCAGGCGAGGTGAGCGTGATCTCTGCGAGTGGCTTACGGATGGTGCCCCGACCTCGGTGGTAGACCCACTGGTCTGCATCGGATGTGGCGAGCAGGATCTGAATGGGGCACGGGTGGTTGTCGTCGGGGAAGACCAGGGCGTGCGGGCCGGGTTCGAGCTGTTCACCGTGCCCCCACGGGCGGCGCTCGCCGGTCTCAGGGTGCTGTATGACGGGTCGGGGGCTGGTGAATGTGTTGGCCACGTGGTCGAGATCATGGGCAAGGACGAGAACGTCTACGTCGCTGTGTGCCCGTCGGATACGGTCGGCGAACAGATCGAGTGCCCAACCTCCGGCCACCCAGTAGGGCCGAGGGTAGCTACGGAACAGCTCTTGAACTACGTGCAGTGGTGTCGATTGGTCGACAGAACTCATGGAGGCTCCTCGCATTGCTTGATGCGGTGAGCCCCGGGAGGGTCAAGGCCGCCGGGAGAACCAGCGAGGCAGCACCGCGCGAGTACTACGCATGGGAACCACCTCCTCTTTGCCCTGACGCTCGCGTGCAGGGTAGCAGGATCGATCGGTCCTACGCCGTCTGCCGCGTACCTCTTATGGCGGCCAAGATCGGAGAGAAACGATCCGGTCCGTTCCTGCCGCGTCCCTCGGCTTGACGCCACGAGATCAACCCGACCTGCACCCAACCGGCCGCGATGAGGCACATATCGAACCTTGCGTCTTCCCGTCTGCCGTTCAGCCCACGCGTAGCGCGATCAGGAGTGCTCTTGGCTCTGATGAAGAACTCCGAGGGCGGGCCCGGGCGGTGAACGGTGGAGGCCGCATGCGCACGTCCGCGCCCGCTCTCGGGGTCTTTCCTGAGCAACAGCAATCGCCTCCGGCGGGGGCCTCACGATTCCAGGATGACAGGCCGGAAATGGCCGGCTATGTCGGAGTGGGGTCGGGGTGCGTCTATGCGCAGCAGCGCTGAGACCTACGTGGCGTCGGACCACTTCGGCAGGTCAAGTTCAGTGAGCAGTTGGTCGACTACCTCGGCGACCGGAGGGCTCGCGTCGATCAGCAGCGCGCCGAACCGCAAGTTGTCGGCGTCCACGTTCGCGTGCCAAGCGAGCACTCTTTGCAGTTCGTCCTCGGTCGATCCAAAGCTGTTCACACGTTCGACCAGGCGTCGACGCACCGTTCCTGCATCGATGCTGAGACTGACCACGGCCGTGAACAGGTCCCAGATCTGGTCATCGTTCCCAACCGTTCCGCAGATGAACCCGACCCCGTCGCCGACCTCCGCCGCGAGCCGTCGGACCGTGACTGGCGGAAGTCGGTAGGTGTTTTTCGCGAACCAGTCGTCATCTCTGCGCGTCGGATCCACCGGCATGCTCACTTCGGCGCCAGATCTGTTCTCGAACCAGCGAGATAGGCCATCCTCGTCCGTGCCATAGGCAACGTAGCCACGACGCTGCAGTTCTGTGCGCACCGTTGACTTGCCAGCACCTGAAGCACCAGTGACGTAGATCAAAGTCATCCGGGAAGTATCTGACACCCTCACAAGGGACTGCAGAAAGCATCCCGGCTTAGACAGCCCGGGGCGTCGGCCATAGCCGAACCTAGCCTTCGCAGATGACGTTCTCGGAGATTCAAAGTTGCCGCCGACCCGTCCATACCGGTCCGCACGAGGCATCTGCCCACACCGGCCTGAGCGTGAACGCGGCCCAGCTCGCACTTGGTCGTCCACCCCGATCCACACCGTTTGTTAGCAAATCCGTTAGCAAGCTTCGCCTCGTGCCCCGGGTACGGCGTACCGTTTGACCATGGTCGAAGTGGTCGACTACCGCCCCGCCTGGCCGAGCGCGCCGTCGTAGAGCAACTCAAGACCGAAGCGCGAGCATGGACTCTCTCCAGCCGAGTTGACCTCGAACACGACTGAGCCGTGTCGCCGCCGATATGCCCTGCGCATAAGACGCGCCCCGACCCCCACCGAGATAGCCGGCCGATTCGACCCCGTCATCCCGGAGTCGTGAGGCCCCTGCCGGAGGCAACGTCTTGGGCTCTGGTGAAGAACTCCGAGGGCGGGCCTTGATCCGTAAGAGCCGGAGAGCCCGGCCTAGCCCCAGCTGGCGTCCTGCGCTGGTTCACGCCCGGATTGCGGCATGTGCGGACGTTCCCTTGCCGCTGTGCGGCGCGACCAGGTCGAGCATTCTGTCGCCGCGATCAGCCTTCGCAACGGCCTTAACCAGCCAGTCGGCAGGTGATTCGGTCAGGCCGAAGTCGTCCCATTCATACGCGCCGACAATCGAAAGGCGCCCGGTGAGGGGCAGCCCTCATGTACCACGCAGAGCCTAGCTGTCGCGGCGGGCGGTGACTCGGGAGAGGCCGAGCGTTCGGCCGCCGTCGGTGCGAAGCATCTGAGCTTCTTCCCGTCCCGGCGTACCACTGTCGTGGTCGCATGCTTCATTCCACTGCAACCAGTCTCGCCACCCGTCGGGCAGTCGATCAGCGACCTCGACGGTGACCAGGCCGGTTTTCTCCCAGTGCCGCCGCCACCAGGCGGGGCTGTGCCAGGCGCAGAAGTCCCATTTCCAGTAGGGCTCAAGGTGTGGTGGGGGAAGCGTCTCGTACTCGTCGGCGAGACCGGGCTGAACGATGCCGATCTGGCCGCCGCGTTTCACGAAGCGTGAGTAGTAGCCGAGATAGAGGTCGTCGGTGCCGAAGTAGTGGTAGGCGCCGATGCTGATGAGCGCGTCGAAGAAGTCCTCGGCGAAGGGCAGGGCATGGGCTTCGGCGTAGATCGGGTGAACCTGGTCTTCTACGTCCGCCTCGGCCGCGCGGCGCAAGTTCTCGTCGGGCTTGACCCACAGGTCAGTCGCCCACACCTCAACACCGAACTCCCTGGCCAGGAAGATCGAGCTCAGAGCGGTGCCACATCCCATGTCGAGTATCCGCATGCCGGGCTCAAGCGGCATGAGATCGGTTAAGGCCTCCGCCTGCCACACAGGGTTTGGGCCCATCGCCGCGTCGACCATCCACCGAGCCGAGTACCCGGCAGACCGCGGGTAGCGTTCGTTCCTCAGCAGCACGTCAAGTTCGGCATCATCCACGCGACCGAAGTGTGGGGGAGTACCTGCAACCAGGCAAGCGGTTATTCGCGTACCCGAATAGATCCCGCCCTGGATCCCGACGGTCCGCATCGGCGGCTCGGCATCAGCGATCATCCATTCCAGGAGACAGACCCACCTGAGGCCATGACCTCCTGCCTCCTGCGGATCGCGCGCATATCGGCATGTCCGCGCGCCGACAGCGGCAGATGAGCGCGTTCGCGGAGACTCTACGCAAGCGCTGCACGGACGGAGAGCGCGATGGTGTCGCGTTCCGTCGTGGGAAGCCACTGAGCCTGATCGTCAGTCATGTAGGCAAACACCCTCGGTCCGCGAGCGTCCTCGGGATGGTCCGGCAGCCTTGGCACCAGGTGGAGGTGCAGGTGGGAGAACCCCTCGGCCTCGGAGAACTGCATGAGGTACGTCTTCACGCAGCCGGTGACAGTCTCCAGTGCGGTGCTAAGCCGGCTCACGAGTCCACCGAGCTCCCCGGCTGCCTCCGGCGTCAGCCCCGTGAACGACGTGACGTGGCGGGTCGGTAGCAGGACGAGCCACCCGGGAAGCGTGCTGTTGAACGCATGGGCTACTCGCCAATGATCGGTGTGCACGACGTCATCGCGCGGTGGCAGGGAGACCGCTGCCCGCTGGTCGCAGGGGAAGCATCCGGGCACGAGGTCGTCGGCGTTCACCCCGGCACTCTAGAACCAGAACGGACCTTCTAGCCGAGCCGACGGGCGTGACCATGTGTTGAGCGACCTCGCGTACGCAATGCCGTGCATGCAGGGCTCCGTGGCGGCCTGGCTACCGCTCCTCGGCAGACCAGTGCGGTTCCGGCTCAACAGGGACACACCCAGTTGAGAGGCGCGCGGCCCGCGGCAGATCAGTGCGCCAGGTGCTCGTCCGCCGCCGCCAACGCCACCCTCATCGAGCACCAGGCCACGATCGGCCTGGCGCAGGTCTGCGGCGAGCGGCAGCCTGGTCGCCTCCGTCGACGGGATGCGGTTCGTCGTGCCGGTCCCCTCGGCGTACGCACGGCCGAAACGGCCGAAACCCCACCCCTGCTGACCGCGGAACTGGTCGCCCTGCTGGCTGTGTCAGTTTTCGAGGGATTCGTTCGTCGATGAGTTCGGGAGTCCTCTATGGAACGAGTGCGTGCAGCAGGCCGGGCGTGATCCTGCCAGTGAAGTCGCCGATGAAGTTACACGCGGCAGTCAGGGTTCATGTGAACCCGGCGATCGCTGGGATCTCGGTGTTCCCGGCCGCAGATGCCTGTCGGGCGGCTGCGCCGTCGTCAGCGAGCGAACTTCTCGATGGCGTCCGGGCTGACCGGAGTGAAGAAGTTGACGAGGTTGCCGTCGGGGTCGCGGAACAGCAGGGACCGGTTGCCCCACGGCATTGTGGTGGGCTTGTTGACGAAGTCCTCCACGAAGCCGGTCAGGTTCTCGTGCACGCCGTCCGACCCTTCGCGATCGAGCGACCGGATGAGCTCCGCGGCCTCGTCGTCGCGCTCGCCGACCGGCTCGTGACCTCCGCCCGGCGGAGCCCGCCTGACGTACGACGCAGCCGGCGCCGGCCACGCGGCCGGCTACAGTCCGCTGATCGCACAGTTGTCGGCCGTCGTCGGCCACGAACGGGCCTCGGCGCTGTTCGCATTCAACTCCACCGGCCCATGCTCGCCGAAGTCATGGCCATCGCCTGACGAGGCAGCCTGTACCTGGCGGCCGGTCTGACGTCGACCCTCACAGCCATCGCCGCCCTACTCCTCGGCGGTGCGGCCAGCGCCGGGTTCGCCCGGCACAGCCTCACCCGATCCTCCGCCCTCCAAGCCCCGGCCTGGCCCCAATGACCTGGCGAGGTGACGGCCAGGCAACCGACGGTCCGCTTTCTCGACACCCGGACAGTGCACGACTCGCGGTATGTGCCGCAGCGCTAGTGGATCTTCGCAGAGGGATGTCCTGCCGAGCATTCGCAAGGGCTGATTGCTCTCGCGCGGGAGCAGCATCGCCATCGGGTCGATGGTTGATCCGGTATGTCGCTATCTCTGGCTATCCGAACGTGAACACGTACGCCTCGGCGCCGGGTTCGAGGAACGTGATCTCCAGCGTCCGCTCGCGGACCGCGTTGTGCTGGCGCACGAGCTGGTACAGGCGGCCGTCCCGGAGCAGGCCGTTGCCGTCCTGGTCGATGTCCACGCCGTGTGAGAGGCCCGGAGCTTCGCCGTCGAGGAGCACGTGGAAGGGAATCGGCTCGCGCGCCCCGGAAGACAGCACGAGATGCGCGTCGCGCGCGTGGAATCGGTAGCCGATGCTCCCGCCGGCCTGGTCGAGCACGACGTTCTCAGGTCCGATCGTCCACTCGCCGGCGAGGGCCCAGTGGTTGACGCGCAGACGCTCGGGGCGCTGGTAGGCGCGGCGTTCGTCGTACGCGGCGCCGTCCGGTGAGGCGAAGTGCTCGCTGCGCCCGTAGCCGAGATACGCCTCGGGCGCGCGCAGGTGGTCCCAGTCGGCCTCCGTCTCCACGCCGAGCCCTTCGACGGAGACGAGCTCGCGCTCGACGCCGAGCAGCCGCTGGATGACGCGCTCCGATTGCTCGTAGCGTCCTTCACCGAAGTGGTTGTCGCGGATGATGCCGTGCGCGTCGACGAAGTAGAGCGACGGCCAGTAGCGGTTGTCGAAGGCGACCCAGATGGCGTAGTCGTTGTCGACCGCGACCGGGTAGTCGATATTCCGCTCCATCGTCGCCTGCCGGACGCGGTCGATTTCGTGCTCGAACGAGAACTCCGGTGTGTGGACGCCGATGACGACCAACCCGTCGTCTCGGTAGGTCTGCGACCACGCACGGACGTACGGCTCCGTGCGCAGCCAGTTGATGCACGTCAGCGTCCAGAAGTCCACCAGGACGACGTGCCCGCGCAGCTCGGCGGGGCTCAGTGGCTCGGAGTTGAGCCACTCTGTCGCGCCACCGAGCGAAGGCATCTGAAGACGCCCGAAGACGGTCATCTACCGAAGTGACCGGAATGCGGCACGCACCTCCGTCGTGAAGAGGGTCGGCTCCTGCCAGGCCGCGAAGTGGTTGCCCTCGCCGACTTCGTTGAAGTAGACGAGGTTGGGGTAGGCCTGCTCGGTCCAACTCCGCGGCGCCTGATAGAGCTCTCGAGGGAAGACGCTCGCGGCAGCCGGAACCGAGACGTCCTTGACGTCGAAGAAGCCGAGCTTGTTCTCCCAGTAGAGACGACCCGAGGA
>JAWWOY010001062.1:0-14944 GCA_033851195.1 Kribbellaceae bacterium
CGTGCCACTCGAGAAACTCGCAGCCGAGGAACTGGACTTGTACCGGAACGTGACCGCAGTGTCCGGATGGCCTTGCAACGCACGATCCAACAGCATCGTCGGCGCCGTCGTCGTACCGAACCAGCCCAAGAATGCGGCGCGACGCGCTTTCACGGTCGAGGGAGTGACACCACCGCGATAGTACGGAATCGTCACGCCCAGCACCGACTTCTCCCCCACCGTGAACGGATCGTACGAACTCTTGCCGGTGTCTCGCGCAAGGAGAAATGACGGCAAGAGCCCGCTCCCACAGAAGTCCTGTCCAGTCGGGGTGCCGACTTGCTTATTGCGAAGCTGGCCGACCGTCGGAATGCAGTAGAACGGCCGCTTACCCGGAGGTTCGACTTGGAACTTCCCGGACGGGCCTAGCGGAGCCCACGGGTCGCCCTCCGCCCGCGCCGCGAACGCCGCCAAGTCCTTCGCCGGGACGACGACCGCGTTGCCGAAGTCGGTCAGTTCCGGATACCGGGCCATCGCCTGCATCGACTCAGACCATTGAAGGAATTGCGCGTTGGAGCCATCCGGATTGCCCGAGAGGTAGGTGGCCGCGCTCAAGTTCAAGTCCTCCTCGTGCAGGATGGCCAGCTCCAGCGTCGACGCGATCTCCGCCGACGAGCTCTCGAATTCCGCACGCGACTTCTGCTCGGCGTTACGCCCGACTGAACCGGCCACGGCCACCGAACCCGCCATACCGGCGATGCCCAGCACCGAGGCAAGGACCAACCACACGTACCGGCGCTTCACACGGCCAGCCTCGCCGGCATCCGTGTCCGACAGCAGCCCGGAATCTGACAAGTACCCAGCGCGTCTGCGCATAGCCGCTCCTCACGAGGCAGAACAGGAGTCCGAACGGCCTCCAGAACTCATATCGTCATGAGTTGCCAACAACTGAAGGAACAGCCAGGGGGCTCTCACATAATCGCATCCACCCCACAGGTCACGGACGCCCAGCAGCGCCCGCGCGGGTCTATCTGCCGAGCACCTGGTACTTCGCTTCGGCTGCTCCCTTTTGCTCTTTCCACCAGGCGGCGTTGGCCTTGTACCAGTCGATGGTCGCGGCCAGCCCCGCGTCGAAGTCGGCGTACCGCGGCTGCCAGCCGAGTTCGGTCCGCACCTTGGTCGAGTCGTTCGAGTAGCGCAGGTCGTGCCCCGGCCGGTCGGTGACGTGCACGTACGCGTCCACCGGCTCGCCCATCAGGGTGAGGATCTTCTCAACGATCTGCTTGTTGCTGCGCTCATCGCCCGAGCCGATCAGGTAGGTCTCCCCGAGCCGTCCGTTCGCGATGATCCGGTGTACGGCGTCGTTGTGGTCGTCGACGTGGGTCCACTCGCGGACGTTCTCGCCGGCGCCGTACAGCTTGGGCTTGTCGCCGATCAGCACGTTGGTGACCTGCCGCGGGATCAGCTTCTCCACATGCTGGTAGGGCCCGTAGTTGTTCGCGCAGTTGGACAGCGTGGCCGCCACCCCGTAGGAGCGTGCCCAGGCCCGGACCAGCATGTCGGAGCTCGCCTTGCTGGCCGAGTACGGGCTGGACGGGTCGTACGGCGTCTCCTCGGTGAACTGGTCCAAGGAGTCCAGCGCCAGATCGCCGAACACCTCGTCGGTGGAGATGTGGTGCAGACGCTTGTCGTGCTTGCGCACCGCCTCCAGCAGGGTGAAGGTCCCGACGATGTTGCTGCGGATGAACGGCGACGGGTCGTTCAGCGAGTTGTCCACGTGCGACTCGGCGGCGAAGTGGACCACCACGTCGCACGACTTCACCAGGCCGTCGACCAGATCGGCGTCGCAGATGTCGCCGTGGACGAAGGTGATCTGCTCGGCGACCGGGGCGAGGTTGCTCTGGCTGCCGGCGTACGTCAGCGCGTCGACGACGGTGATCTCGGCGTCCGGATCGCGCCGAACCGTGTCGTGGACGAAGTTCGATCCGATGAAGCCGGCACCGCCAGTGATGAGCATCCGCATCGGCACAGGATACGCAGGGCTCGGATGACCGCGCGCGCCGGTACGGTGACGCCATGCGCAGCGTGCGGGTGGTTTATCGGAAATACGACGGGAAGCTCCACTGGCACCAGTGGCTGCAGTACCTGGGCGAGGACGAGCACGGCGTCTGGCTGGGCGCTCCCCCGAACTCGGTGTCCCAGCGTGGCGACGAGCCGGAGGTCGTGCACTCGCAGGCGCACGTGATGCTGCTGCCGCGGAACAGTTGGTGGACGGCCATCTTCAACGACGAGCCGCGTGCCACCGAGATCTACTGCGACATCACCAGCCCGCTCGAGTTCGCCGACGAACTCGTCACCATGATCGATCTCGACCTGGACGTGGTGAAGCGCCGCGACGGCACCGTCTTTGTCGATGACGAAGACGAGTTCGCCGAGCACCAGGTCAAGTACGGCTACCCGGCCGAGGTGATCTCCTCGGCCCGGGCGGCCTGCGACTGGCTGGTCGACGCCGTCGCCACCGAGGAACCGTTCCAGTCGACCTACAAGACGTACCTCGACAAGATCCGCTGAACGTCAGCGGCTCAGTGCACCCGGTGCACCTTGAGTACGACGTGGTCCAGGGCGAGATGCGCGGGCACCCTTCCGTTCTGGCCGGCGTACATGTCGGCGACCGGTGAGACCGTCAGGAACAACGACTTGCCAGCTGGTACGTCGACCGCAATGCCGGGCAGCTCGATCGATCGACGGGCTCCGTGCACGACCTTCTTCTCCCGCAGCGGCATCGTGTTGTTCTGCACGACCTTCGCGTTCAACGAGGTGGTGCCGACACTCAACGCGAAGAAGGCGCCGGCATCCGGCAGCAGGCTGCTCACCTCCGCAGCCAGGTGTGGCACTCCCGCGACGGTCAGCGGCCCGCGAGCGAGCCGGATGTTGATCGGCAGCCGGGCACCCGGGGTCTCGACGACCTTGCCCACCCGGTAGCGGGTGTTGGGCGAGAGGTCCCGCTGGGTCACGCAGCGGGCGTCCGCTGTGGCCAGGTGATAGCTGGCGAATCCGGTCAGTCCCGTCTGCTGGTGTTTCAGATTGAGCGCCATGAATCGCTGCTCGAGCGCACCGAAGTTCGGGCTGCCGAGGGCAATCGAGCAAGGATCACCCGGTGTCGCGAAACCAGGCGGTACCACGCTCGGCAGCGTGTGGCCACCGTTGTAGCCGACAAAGAGGCTGCGCGAGCGTGCCCGCTGGGTGAGCGCCTTGTCGAAGTTCTGCAGGCCTTGGTTCAGGTTGAACAGGTTGTCGGACAGGCCCTGGCCGATCAGCACCGGTATGTCGAGCTTGCGCCCGTGCTTCAGCTGCCAAGCCGGTCCGTTCCTGGCGAAGAACGCGTCCAGTTCCTTGCCCACCTGTCCGGACGGCCAGGTCCCGGTAGTGATCAGGCCGACGAAGGCGGCCCTCACCGCCGGCGGGAGGTGGGCCCCACCACTCTTGAACAGGATCGCCAGCCACAAGGTCCGGGCTGCCTCAGCCGGCGCAAGACTCTGCTTGAGGTCCCACCAGGTGATCTCAGGCGCCAGCGCGTCGAATCTGGTCCTGCCCTTGTCCCGGAGTTCGGTGAACGCCCCGGCGAACTGGTAGCCGCCGCCGTACGAGCCACCGATGGCGCCGATCAACGGGTCCCCCGGCCGCTGCTTGGTGACCCAGTCCAGACTGGCGACCAAGTCGATCAGGCGGATTACATCCCGGCCCTCGAAGTCCGGGTTCATCACGTGGGCGACACCCGTGCTCGCACCGAAGCTCCGCTGGTCGAAGCTCAGTACGCCGTACCCGGCGTCGAGCCAGGACTTGAAGGCGGCCGGGTCCTTGGTGCGGCTGCCACCCCAGCCGTGGCTGTGGAAGATCAGCGGGACCGTCGTCGTGGCGCTGGCGCCGGCGGGTTTGAACAGGGAGTAGCAGATCCGCACCGGCGTCGTCGTACCAGGTTCCGGCACGCTGTCTACGCAGCCGTTGGTGGTGACCGTGTCCGCGGCGCTGGCCGGACTCAGTGGCACCAGCACAGTCGACCCGAGGATGGTCAGCACCCAAGCGACTCGGATGATTCTGCGGCGGAGCATAGGTGACCCCCTGTGATCAGCAGATCCCGGCCCGCACACGCTAGACGAGGGGCCTGGCCGGGTACAGAGCGAGCGCTCCGCCCTGGGCGAACCCGGCCCAAGTTAGCGTGCCGGAATGCCAGACTATCCGCGTGCATATCGCGATCGAGGTCGTTGCCCTCGTCGCCTTGGTCGCGGCCGGGGCCGCGCTGGCCCGGCGGCTCGGGATCTCGGCGCCTCTGTTGCTGGTCGGCATCGGAGTCGCCGCGTCCTACCTCCCGTTCGTCCCCCGGATCGAACTGTCCCCTGAGGTCGTGCTGGTCGGCTTGCTGCCGCCGCTGCTGTATTCGGCTGCGATCAAGACCAGCCTGGTCGACTTCGGCAAGCACCGGCGGTCCATCGGGCTGCTATCGGTCGGGCTGGTGGTCTTCAGCACCGTCGGGGTGGGCCTGATCGTCTATTGGCTGCTCGGTTCCGGTGCCAGACGTGAGGGGCTGCAGGCGCTGCCGTTATGGGCTGCGATGGCCATGGGCGCAGTGCTCGCGCCGCCCGATGCGGTCGCGGCGACGGCGATCGCCCGGAAGGTCGGGATGCCTCGACGGGTGGTCACCATCCTGGAGGGCGAGAGCCTGCTCAATGACGCGACTGCCCTGGTCTGCCTGCGCACCGCGATCGCTGCGGCCGTCGTCACCCCGACTGTTCTCCAGATCGGGCTCGACTTCATCCGCGCCGTAGTCGGCGGTGCCCTGATCGGCGTGGTCGTCGCCTTTGTGCTGGCCAAGGTCCGGCGCCGGTTCACCGACCCCGTGCTCGACACCACGCTCAGCCTGGCCGCGCCCTTCGTCGCCTACATCGCGGCGGAGGAGTCGCGCCTCGGCGCCTCGGGTGTACTGGCCGTGGTCGTGACCGGCCTGCTGCTGGGCCACAAGGCTCCGATCATCCAGTCCGCCGCCTCCCGGATGTCCGAACGGACGAACTGGCGGACATTCCAGTTTCTGCTCGAGAACGCGGTGTTCCTGCTGATCGGGCTGCAGACCCGCTGGATCCTGGAGGATCTGTCCGCGAGCCCACTGTCCGCGTCGACGATCGCGCTGGCCACCATCGGAGCGTTCGCGGGAGTCGTCCTGCTGCGGCCGCTGTGGGTCTTCCCGACCACCTACCTGTCGCGGGCGATCCTCGGACTGTCCCGACCCGGTCCGCTCAAGTGGCAGGCCGTCGCGATCGTCTCCTGGGCCGGGATGCGCGGAGTCGTCACCCTCGCGGCGGTATTCGTCCTGCCGGACAACACCCCGCACCGCGAGGTGCTCGTCTTCATCGCGCTGGTCGTGACCGCCGGCACCCTGCTGCTGCAAGGCTCGACCCTGCCCTGGCTCGTACGCCGGTTGGGGCTGCCCGGGCCTGATCCGGCAGAGGACGCGCTGCAGGAGGCCGCCGTACTGCAAGGGGCTCACCGGGCCGCCGTCATCGAACTGGATCGGTTGATGACGCCGGACGATCCGCAGGAAGTCATCGAACTGTTGCGGCAACGCGGCGAGGCCCGCGCGCTGGCGGCCTGGGAGCGGCTCGGCCGGCCGGAAACCGAGTACGAAACCCCCAGCGAGGCGTACCGGCGGTTGCGAGTGGCTATGTTGCAGACCGAACGTGCTCACATCCTGAAGGTCAGGGACGAAGGCCTCGTCGCCGACGAGGTGCTGCAACGGGCCCAGATCGCACTCGACATCGAGGAGTCAATCTTGGATCGCGTCGAGGCCGACGACGTCGGCGGACAGTCGGAGAACCTGCGAGCCCCCATTCCGCCGGGAGCCGAGTGCGAGCACTTGGCCGAGGCGCCTTGCGTGCTCACCCCGAACACCCCCGAGGGCTGCGAGGAGTGCCTCCGCGACGGCACGAGTTGGGTGCACCTGCGGCTGTGCCTGAGCTGCGGACACGTCGGCTGCTGCGACTCCTCGCCTCAGCGGCACGCCACCAAGCACTTCCACGAGATCGCGCACCCCGTGATGCGGAGCTTCGAGCCGGGCGAGAACTGGCGTTGGTGCTTCGTCGACGAGAAGCTCGGCTGATGGCGGACTGCCTGTTCTGCTCGATCATCGCGGGGTCCACGCCGGCGCACATCGTGCTCGACACTCCCGAGGTGGTCGGTTTCCTCGACATCCGGCCGGTGTTCAAGGGGCACACGTTGCTGGTCACCCGCCAGCACATCGACACCTTGGTCGAACTGCCCGACGAACTGCTGCCGGCCTTCTTCGGGGCCGCCAGATCCGTCGCCGCCGCCGTCCGTACGGCGTTCGACGCGCAGGGGTCGTTCGTTGCCATCAACAACGTCGTCTCGCAGTCGGTGCCCCACCTGCACACGCACGTCGTACCGCGGACCAAGGGCGACGGGCTGCGCGGCTTCTTCTGGCCGCGGACCAAGTACGCCGACGATGACGAGGCGGCGGCCTACGCAGAACGCCTCCGCCTCGCGCTCGCCCGCTGAACCTCGAGGCCGAGCCACCGACGCGAGGCGCGGCGCCGGAGCACAAGGTCCAGGCCCGTCGCACCTTTGTGCACCGGCCAGCCATCCGGATCGCGTCGGCGCGACCAGCCGGTGCACAAAGGCGAGGCTGACGCCGCACCTCTGCACCGGTCCATACGGATCGCGTCGACGCGACCCGGCCGGGCGCACACAGTCCAGGCGGCCCGGCCGCACCTTTGTGCACCGATCAGCCAAGCGGACGCACCCAGCGCGACCAGCCGGTGCACAAAGCCGAGGCTGACGCCGCACCTCTACACCGGTCCATACGGATCGCGTCGACGCGACCCCGCCGGGGCGCCGGCGCCGCAGTTTGCGAACCGGTAGTCCGCGGCTATCTCGGCGCGACTTCCCGCTCGCGGATGCCTACTGGCAGGACAACGCGTCGCGTCGGCTTACCGTAGGGGCGGCCGCTAGTCATGCGTTGGATGAGCAGGTCCATCGCCTTTCGTGCCATCTCTTCGGACGGCAGTATGCCCTCGACAGCGGCGAGCCGGAGATCGTAGGGCCCGGCATCGTCCATGCACGCAAGGTCGATGTCCTCGGGCACGCGCAGGCCGAGCACCGACAAATCTTGGGCGGCCGCCGCCAGAACATAGCCGTTGGCGCACAGGAGGACGCTCGGCGGCTCGGTCGACTCGAGTAGATTCTTCAGCGCGGCTGCCCGTTGTTCTTCCGGCAGCGGCTCGTATGGGCGCAGCACCGCGAGAGCGGGCCGGATCGGCAACTGGTGATCCCGCAGCGCCTGAATATGGCCGGCATGCCGCTCGGTGGCGCTGGTGCACTCGGTCTCTCCCCAGAGCGTGGCGATGCGCTCGTGTCCCCGCGCGATCAGGCGCGCGGTGAGCTGGTAGCCCAGGTCGCTATTGTCCGCCACCACCGCGTCGGTCGGGATGTCCGGCCTGTATCGGTCGATCATCACCAGCGGCACCCGTCGCCGGCGAACCTCGGCCAACACGTCCGCGTGCGCGCGTCCCTGCACGGGATAGAGGATGATGCCGTCGACGCCGTGGTCGTACGCGCGTCGTAGCGCGTCCTCCTCGCGTTCGGTCGACTCGGCCGAGTTGGACAGGACGAGCTGATAGCCCCGCTCGGCGCAGACCGCCTCGACGGCGACCAGAATGTGCGCCAGATGGGCGCCTCGCAAGCCGTGCAGGCCGTTGACGATGCAAGCGACCGTCGTATGATCGCGCACCGCGGCGGTCCGGCGTCGGGTCGCGGCATCGGCCACGAACGTACCCCGGCCGCGCCGCCGTACCAGCACGCCGTCGGCCACCAGGTCATTGAGTGCCCGCACCGCGGTGATGGTGCTGACCCCGAATCGCTCGCACACCTCGCGCTGGGTCACGAACGGGATCAGGGGGTCGAACTGGCCCTCGTCGATCTCATCTCGCAGCGCCTGCTTGATCTGCTGATAGAGCGGCGCCCTCTCGCTCACCGGGCACTCCGATCGGTCAGTGGCGCAGTCCCGCGACGCTGGACTGGTCAGATCTTAACAAAGGTGGTCCGCTGCCCGGCAGACTCGCGCGCCTGCTCGCCAGTCGACCGAAGTATTGACATATTATGACGGCTTAATATATCAAACTACCACGACCCCCGCCGCTGACGAAGGCGGGACGGGTCTGCGTCCGGCCGCGCAGCGACCACGGCACGGTGCGCGCGAATGGGTGCGCCCCTGCCCCCAGCCCACAACAGTCGCCAATCCCACAAGGGGTGACACAATTGGACCCGAGAACAGTGAAAGCTGCCGCCCGAGTCTCACATCCGGATTCGCGGCGGAAATCGAGAACGTACGGCCTTTGTAGCGTCGCGTTGCTTGCTGCGTGCGCTTTGTCCGTTGTTCCCAGCAATGGCTCCCACGCGGCGGCTGCTGCTGTCACTGCTCCTGTTTCGGCTGGCGCCGCAACACCCTTCGTGACGGTCGAAGCCGAAACCGGGACGCTGGGCGGTAGCGCCCACATCCGCTCCATCCGCCCGGGGATGCCGGTCCCCACGGTGGCCACCTTGGAGCTGGAAGCATCGGGCTACGGCCTGGTCGAGCTGAACAACACCGGTGATTCGGTGACGATCGCGAACAAGACGAACAAGGCCGCCAACACGGTCGTGGTCCGCGCCTCGCTGCCGGATGCACCGACAGGCGGCGGCATCACCGCGCCCCTGAACCTGTACGTGAACGGGGTGTTTCGCCAAGCGATCACCCTGAGCTCCAAACAAGCCTGGAACTACCTCAACTCGACCACCACCCTGGACGACCCCAACGGCGGTGGAATTCCCTACCACTTCTACAACGAATTCCCCGTATGGATCGAAGGTGCTCCGGTCGCCCCGGGAAGCACCATCACGCTTCGGAAGGACGCCGCCAACACGGCGCCGGCCTACGACATCGATTCCCTCGACCTGGAAAACGTTGCGGCTCCGGCCGCGCAGCCGGCCGACTCACTTTCCGTTCTCGCCTACGGCGCGGATCCGACCTTCGGGAAAGATTCCACGGTCGCCATCCAGAACGCCGTGAATGACGCCCGGAGGCTGGGCAAGGTGGTGTGGATCCCGCGGGGCAAATACATGACGAACAGTCTGGCGCCGACGCCGCTGAACTTCACCGGCGTGACGGTGAAGGGTGCCGGCATGTGGTACTCCATCATCTATCGCAACGTTCCTCTTTCACCGCCGGTCAGCTCGTGGCGTTCCCAGATTCTGGTGGGTTCGGGAACCACCCTGACGGATATCCAGATCGATTCCGATGCAATCTGGCGGGGAATCGGTGGGGCAGGTGGTGACGACTACGGAATCAACGCCAGCGGTGCCGGTGGCTGGCTGATCGACCGCATCTGGACCCGGCACACCGACGCCAACTGGCTGTCCGGCAGCAACGCCACCGTTCAGAACAGCCGGACCGGGGACACCTACGGTGACGGCTTCAACGTGAACAACAGCAACACGCCGAACCCGGACAAGCTGGGCTACAACATCACGATGCGGAACAACTTCGCCCGAGGCACCGGTGACGACGGATTCGCGTCGTACTCCGACGCGGGCGCCGGCGGTACCAACGGCCAGGTGATCGGCACGAAGATCCTGCACAACACCTCGGTCGCAGTTTATTGGGCCAACGGAATCCGCGTCGCCGGCGGGCGGGACATTCAGGTGCAGAACAATCTCGTCAACAGCGTGTCGTCGAACAGCGCCCTGGACATCGGCGTGTTCGGCGACTCGGGACACCCGTTGGAGTCTGTTGCGGTCAGCGGGAACATTCTGCTCGGCGGCGGCGGTTGGAACGGCGTCCGGCACGGCGTGCGCATCAGCTCTCCGTCGAGCACCTCACGGTTCCCCACCGCCTACACGAACGTCACGATGACCAACAACTTCCTGAGCGGAGCCCTTCGTTCGGGCCTGTTCATCGACCAGCGGTACGACAACATCACACTGACGAACAACACGATCGACCACCCGGCCAAGCAGGGAATCTGGATCAGGTCGGGAGTCACCGGTACGGGAACCTTCACGCAGAACACTGTGCAGAATCTGCTACCGGGCCAGGTCGCGTACCAGAACGACTCGTCCGGCACGTTCACGACAACCATCCGCTGACGCGCAACTCCATTCGCTGACGCAATTCCCGGCAGCGGGCGCGCCATAACCTCTTGGCACCGTCGATTCCGGCAGCGGGTTCGAAGCCACGCTGCTCGACTGATCGGGCCGGTGGATCCGGGCACCCCCGGATCCACCGGCCGGATCCTTCTGGGGCGCGGCCCGGCAGGGGGTCGGCTCAGTGCAGCTCGCGATCCAGCCTGCGCTCCAGTCTGTCCAGCGCGCGCTCGACCGCGGCTCGTACGGTGTGGTCCAGGTCGTCCCGCAACTCTTCGACAGCTTCAACATGCTCGAACTCCCCCGCCGCCCCGATCGCCCGTACCGCAGCCGTCCGTACGCGGGGGAGTTCGTGGTCGAGCATCGGGAGCAACGCGTCCACGAGTTGCCCGAGCTCGCGTTGCGCCGTGATGCGTGCGACGTGTTCCCGCACTCGCCAGGCGGGATCGTCCGCCGCCACGAGCAGCGCGTCCACCACGTCGTCACGCCAGACGTAGAGGAACGCCCGGGCCGCCCACACCCGGACCCAGTAGAAGTTGACCGGATCCAGCTTGGACCAGCCGCCGACCATCGGACCCGCAACCCATTTCAGCTTCGACACCAGCTCGGGCCCGAAGGCGTCCTCGGGCCGCACCTCACCGGTCAGCAGCGCGACGCACCAGTCGATCACCTCGTCCTTGCCGTGCTCGGCGCAGGCAGCGCGAATGATCTCGCGCGGATGCTCCCTCTCCTCAACGCTCATGCCACCAGTAAAACCACTGGCCCCGACACTTTTGCTTGGAGAGCTCAGAACACGCCGCGGAGGACGCGAAGGGTTGACATATTAAGAAACCTTAATATATCAAGCTACCACCACGGTCGGCGGTGGATCCTCAAGCATCTCGGGAACGGACCCGCTCGCAGCCCGCGGTCCCGCCCAGTCACCAATCCCATCAAGGGGTGACACATGTACCGAAGAACCTTTTCCTGCCTTTGTGGCGTCGCACTGCTTACTGCCGGCGCCCTGTCCATTCTTCCCCGCAACGAAGCTCGCGCGGAGGCCGGCGCCACGGCTGGTGCCGAAGCAATCGCCGCCGCCGGGGCCGCAACGCCCTTCGTGACGACCGAAGCCGAAGCCGGCACGCGCGGCGGCAGCGCCCTCCTCCGCTCCATCAGCCAGGGGGCACCGGCACCAACCGTGGCCTCCTTGGAGACCGAAGCATCGGGCTACGCACTGGTCGAACTGAAAACCACCGGTGATTCGGTGACGATACCGAACAGCACGGGCAAGAACGCCAATACCCTCGTGGTCCGCGCCTCGATTCCGGATGCACCGGCAGGCGGCGGCATCACCGCGTCGCTGAACCTCTATGTGAACGGCGTGTTCCGCCAAGCTGTCACCCTGAGCTCCCAGCAAGCGTGGAACTACCTGAACTCGACCACCACCCCGGACGACCCTCGCGGCGGTGGGATGCCCTACCGCTTCTACAACGAGTTCCCCGTCTGGATCACGGGTGCTGCCATCGCTGCGGGCAGCACCATCAAACTTCAGAAGGACGCTGCGAACACGGCATCGGTCTACGACATCGATTCCGTTGATCTGGAGAATGTTGCGGCTCCGCCGGCCCAACCGGCCAACTCGCTCTCCGTCATCACCTATGGCGGGGATCCGAACTTCGTGAACGATTCGACGGTCGCCATCCAGAACACTGTGAATGCTGCCCGAACGCAGGGAAAGTCGGTGTGGATCCCCCGGGGCAAATATCTGACGAACAGTCTGGCGTCCACGCCGTTGAACTTCACCGGCGTGAAGGTGCAGGGCGCCGGCATGTGGTATTCCACCATCTACCGTAAGGTTCCGCTTCCGGCCAACTCGTGGCGTTCCCAGATCCTGGTGGGCTCGGGCACCACGCTGACAGACATTCAAATCGATGCGAACGCCGTCTGGCGGGGAATCGGTGGGACCGGCGGTTCGGACTACGGAATCAACGCGAGCGGTGCCGGTGGCTGGCTGGTCGACCGGATCTGGACCCGACACATCGATGCCAATTGGCTGTCTGGCACCAATGGCATCATTCAGAACAGCCGGACCGCGGACACCTACGGCGACGGTTTCAACGTCAACAACGGCAACACACCGAATCCGGACAAACTCGGCCGCAACATCACGATCCGGAACAACTTCGCCCGGAACACAGGTGACGACTCCTTCGCGTCGTACTCCGACTCGGGTGCCAGCGGTACCAACGGCCAGGTGATCGGTACGAAGATCCTGAACAACACCGCGATCGCACCCTGGTGGGCCAACGGTATCCGGGTCGCCGGCGGGCAGAATATCGAGGTGAGGGACAACCTGGTGAACAGCGTGTCATCGAACAGCGCCCTGGACCTCGGCGTGTTCGGCGACACAGGACACCCCTTGCAGTCTGTCACGGTCAGCGGAAATGTCTTGCTCGGCGGCGGCGGTTGGAACGGCGTCC
Source organism: Kribbellaceae bacterium (assembly GCA_033851195.1). Taxonomy (GTDB): domain Bacteria; phylum Actinomycetota; class Actinomycetes; order Propionibacteriales; family Kribbellaceae; genus Kribbella. The sequence goes on from JAWWOY010001062.1 coordinate 12,624, forward strand.
GGCACGGCGTGCGGATCAGTTCTCCGTCAAGCACTTCGCTGTATCCGACCGCTTACTCGAACGTCATCATGAGCAATAACGTCATGCGCGGAGCCCTCCGTGCGGGCCTCTACATCGATCGGACGCGCGTCAACGTAACACTGACGAACAACACGATCGACCGGCCGGCAAAGCAGGGAATCTGGACCACCACCGGAGTCACCGGCGCAGGAACCCTCAGCGGCAATACCGTGCAGAATCTGCTCCCGGGCCAGGTCGCGTTCCAGAATGACTCACCGAGCACGTTCAAGCCCACGCTGACGTGCAATTCCTGGCAGTCGGCATGCTGATCTGACCCGGGCGATTCCGGCAGCGCGGTTCGGGGACAGCCGCTCGATGATCAGGCCGGTGGGTCCAGGCTCGGCCCGGGCCCGCCGGCTTTCTCAAAGGACAGAACGAAGGATCACGGCCACGGAAGACAGCGCGGCCAGCAGTAGGACGGCCTGACGGAGCCGCGGCCCTCGTATCCGCTTCTGCAGCGGTAGTGCGAGCCCGAAGCCGAGCGCCAACGCCGGGACCCAGGTGGCGCCGTACACCAACTGATGGTGCGTCAGTTGGCCGCCAACCGCCAGAGCACCGAGCGAGACGATCGAACCGATCAAGAAGAACGCAGCAAGCGTCGCCCGCAACCGGGAACCCTGCTCATGCTGCAGCACGACCGCAGCCGGCGGCCCACCGATCGACGCGGCCGTCGCCGAGACTCCCGCGACAGCACCCGCGATCACCAGGTTGCGCCTGCTCGCCCGGACCTCCAGCCGCCACGCGGTGAGGCAGACGGCAGCCAGAACGACCACGCCGACGACAGCACCGATCGCCCGCGCGGAGAGCTGGCCGAGTACGAGGACACCGAGTGGGGTGGTGACCACTCGGGCGCCGGTGAGCCAGCCGGCCTGCTTCCACACGATGTGCCGCCACTCGTGAGCCAACGTCATCGCCGGCATCACCATGCCGAGAACGAGCATCCCGCCCGGCATCAACGATGGGTCGAGCAGCGCGACCACTGGAGCCGCTACCAGCGACAGCCCAAGCCCGAGGGTCCCTTGCACGAGCGCCGCGACCACTACAGAAAGGCCGCCAAGCAGCAGGATGTTCAGATCCACGCTGAAGGCGGCCTCTCTGTAAGGGTGTCAGTTCGCGATCAGTGAGCGGAGCACGTACTGCAGGATGCCGCCGTTGCGGTAGTAGTCCGCCTCGCCCGGGGTGTCGATCCGGACGACCGCGTCGAACTCCTTGACCGAGCCGTCGGTGCCGGTGACCCTGACGTGCACGGTGCGCGGGACGTCGCCGTCGTTCAGCGCCGTGACGCCCGTGAAGTCGAAGGTCTCCTCGCCGGTCAGGCCGAGGGACTCCGCGTTCTCACCCTCGGGGTACTGCAGCGGCAGCACGCCCATGCCGATCAGGTTCGACCGGTGGATCCGCTCGAACGACTCGGTGATGACCGCCTTCGCGCCGAGCAGCGCCGTACCCTTCGCGGCCCAGTCGCGCGAGGAGCCGGACCCGTACTCCTTGCCCGCCAGGATCACCAGCGGCGTACCGGCTTCGGCGTACGACTGAGCGGCCTCATAGATCGAGGTCACCGGGGCGTCGTCCTTGGTGAAGTCGCGGGTGAACCCACCCTCGGTACCTGGTGCGATCTGATTGCGCAGCCGGATGTTCGCGAACGTGCCCCGGATCATCACCTCGTGGTTGCCCCGGCGCGAGCCGTACGAGTTGAAGTCCTTGCGGTCCACGCCGTGCTCGGCCAGGTACTGACCCGCCGGGCTGTCGGCCTTGATCGAACCAGCCGGCGAGATGTGGTCGGTGGTGACCGAGTCGCCGAGCTTTGCGATCACGCGGGCGCCGGCGATGTCGGTCACCGGCGACGGCTCCTTGGCCATCCCGTCGAAGTACGGCGGCTTGCGCACGTACGTCGACTGGGGATCCCAGGCGAAGGTCTTGCCCTCCGGCGTCGGCAGCGACTGCCAGCGCTCGTCACCGGCGAACACGTCGGCGTAGTCCTTGGTGAACATCTCCCGGTTGATCGAGGTGGCGATCACCTTCTCCACCTCGTCGGGCGCCGGCCAGATGTCCTTCAGGAACACGTCGTTGCCGTCCGTGTCCTTGCCCAGGGCATCGGTCTCGAAGTCGAAATCCATCGTGCCGGCCAGCGCGTAGGCGATCACCAGCGGCGGCGACGCGAGGTAGTTCATCTTCACGTCCGGGTTGATCCGGCCCTCGAAGTTGCGGTTGCCGGACAGCACCGACACGACGGCCAGGTCGGCCTCCTGCACCCCGGCCGAGAC
>JAWWOY010001073.1:0-2945 GCA_033851195.1 Kribbellaceae bacterium
GCACAGGCCACAACGACGATCCATGAAATGAACAGAGGAGTGACCGAAACGAAGAGCGAGCTGGGCGACAGCGGCGCGCAGATCAACGTCGACACGTACGGGATCTACTACGATGACATCGGCCGCATCGACGGCGAGTGGAAATTCACCCATCGACGGTTCGTGCCGTTCTATCTCGAAAGCGGCTGCGTCACCGGCGATGTGCTCACCCAGCGCTCAAAGCTCGCCGGTCGCTAGGCGCCGGGCGAAACGATCCGATCGTGGTCGACGATCTCGCAGCCGCGACGCAGAACCAGCTCGACCAGTGGGAGCTTCACCCCGACGGGGAACCACATCACGGGGCCGGCTCGACAGTGCTGCCCGTGCGCACCTCTGAGGGGGCCCGCGCCGTCCTGAAGATCAGCGTTCCCGACGCGGCATCCGAGCACGAGCACCTTGTGCTGCGCCGGTGGGGCGGCAACGGCGCGGTCCGGCTGCTCCGCGCAGACCCGCGGAACCACGCCCTACTTCTGGAGCGGCTTGGTCCGGAGAGTCTCGCCACGGTGCCCGACGTCGACGCATGTGAGATCGTCGCGAGCCTCTACACGCGCATCCACGTTCCTGCGATGCCGCAATTGCGCACGCTCACTTCGTATGTCGAGCAGTGGACGAACGACTTCGCGGCGCTTCCGCGGAGCGCACCGATCCCGCACCGGCTCGTCGAGCAGGCGATCGTGCTTGGCCGCGAACTGGCGGACGAGCCGGCCACGACAGTCGTGCACGGCGACCTTGACTACGAGAGTGTGCTCGCGGCCGACCGCGAGCCGTGGCTGGTGATCGCCCCGAAACCAATGAACGGCGATCCGCATTCCGAACTCGCGCCGATGTTGTGGAGCCGCTGGGACGAGCTCTCCGGCAGTATCCGCAACGGTGTGCGGCGCCGCTTCTACACGCTCGTCGATGCGGCAGGCCTCGATGAGGAGCGGGCCCGCGCATGGGTCGTCGTCCGGGTGGTCCTGCGCGCCATCCGCGAGCTGGCCAACCCCACGAGCCTGACCATGTACGTCGCGCTGGCAAAAGCCGTGCAGGATTGATGGCAAGTTTTGCCACGCCGTCGGTAATAACGTAGCTCGCCGATCACGGACTTCTCTTGTGCAGCGCCGATTCCGGCGGGGTAATCTCGAATCAAGTCAAGTGTTGAAGCAGCGGACACTTTGTATTCGAGTCTCAACAGGATGCATAGTGGCAGACACACCAGGTAAATCGCAGCGCAAACCGGCTCCAGTAGCCCAGTCCAAGTGGCTATCCGAGTCGGCTGCGAAAACTCGCGGGTCGGACGCCGACGAGGTCCGGTCTCACTACGACATCTCAAACGAGTTCTTCAAGCTCTGGCAGGACCAGAACCAGGTCTACAGCTGCGCGTACTTCGAGCGGGACGATATGTCGCTCGAAGAAGCGCAGATGGCCAAGATCGACCTCGCGCTCGGCAAGCTGGACCTGCGGCCAGGGATGACGCTGCTCGACATCGGCTGTGGCTGGGGCGCCGCAATGATGCGGGCTATCGAGAAATACGACGTCAACGTCATCGGCCTGACGCTCTCCCACAACCAGATGGAGCACATCGAGCGGCGGTTCGCCGAGTCGGACAGTCCGCGTCGAAAAGAGGTGCGACTGCAGCCGTGGGAGGAGTACGACGCGCCGGTGGACCGGATCGTGTCGATCGGCGCCTTCGAGCATTTCGGTTTTGGCAAGTATGACGATTACTTCAAGAAGACCTACAACCTGATGCCCGATGACGGCGTCATGCTGCTGCACACCATCGTCATACCGAGCGACGAAGAGATTCGGGAACGCAAGCTGCCACTAACTATGTCGCGGGTGCGATTCATCAAGTTCATCCTCGACGAGATCTACCCAGGCGGTCGCCTGCCGCTGGTCGCGCAGGTCGAGGAGCGCGCCGTCAAGGCCGGGTTCGACGTGACCCGAGTCGAGCCGCTGCGGCCGCACTACACCCGCACCCTGGACACCTGGGCCGCCAATCTCGAGTCCAGGCGAGACGATGCCATCGCGATCACATCCGAAGAAGTCTACGAGCGGTTCATGAAGTACCTGACGGGCTGTGCAGATCTCTTCCGCAATGGCTACACCGATGTTTGCCAGTTCACTTGCGCAAAGGACTGATTCAGCTGCAGCACGCGATTTGAAGTAAGACGAAGGGGGTCAGTCCGTCACGATCGCAAACGCGATCTGTCCCGAGGAGGTCGATCACAATGGCTGACAGCAGAGCGCGCGCGACCAAATTGCGGCCGCACTTCGAGGAAATCCAGGCCCACTACGACCTCTCCGACGACTTCTTCGGGACGTTTCAGGATCCGTCGCGGACATACAGTTGCGCGCTCTTCGAGCGCGACGACGCGACCCTTGAAGAAGCGCAGATGGCCAAGATCGATCTCGCGCTCGGCAAGCTGGACCTGTCGGCCGGCATGACGCTTCTCGACGTCGGTTGCGGCTGGGGCTCGGTAATGAAACGCGCGGTGGAGAAATACGACGTCAACGTGATCGGCCTGACGCTGTCCAAGAATCAGTCCGTCTACTGTGAGCACCTTCTGGAGCAGATCGATTCCGATCGGTCCGGCAAGGTGCTCCTACGCGGTTGGGAGGAGTTCGACGAGCCCGTCGACCGCATCGTCAGCATCGAGGCGTTCGAGGCCTTCCCGAAGGACCGCTACGCGGCGTTCTTCGAGACGTGCTACCGCATTCTGCCGACCGGCGGACGAATGGTGCTGCAGACGATCATGGGCCATCCCCTCAAGCGCTGGCCCGATATGGGCATTCCGATTACCATCTCCGACCTGAAGTTCATGCGGTTCATCGCCAAGGAGATATTCCCCGGCGGCTCGGTGCCCTGCAACGAGGACATCGTCGAGTTCTCCTGCAGTGCAGGCTTTTCGGTGGAGCAGACGCAA
>JAWWOY010000045.1:0-11073 GCA_033851195.1 Kribbellaceae bacterium
ACCAGCTTCAAGGACCAGAGCGCGTACTTCACCCAGAACCCGCTCGCCCTGCCATCCGCTCCGACGTTCGCCAACTACAAACTGGTGATCCAGTCCGATTTCCCGCGGTACTTCCTCAACAGCGTGATCGTCACGGCCGGCACGATCCTTCCCGCTGTGGCGATCTCGTTCATGGCCGCGTACGCCGTCGTCCGCGGTGCGGGCAGCCGCTTCCTGGCCGGCGTCAACGGACTCTTCCTGATGGGGCTGGCGATACCGCTGCAGGCCACCATCATCCCTGTCTACCTGCTGATCATCCGGATGCATCTCTACGACAGCCTGCTCGCGATCATCCTGCCGTCGATCGCGTTCTCGATCCCGCTGTCCGTGCTGGTGCTGACGAACTTCATCCGGGACGTGCCGAAGGAGCTCTTCGAGTCCATGCGCGTCGACGGCGCCAGCGAGTGGGGAATGCTGCGGGGCCTCGCGCTTCCGCTCACCAGGCCGGCGCTCGTGACGGTCAGCATCTACAACGGCCTGGGCGTCTGGAACGGCTTCCTGCTGCCGCTGATCCTGACCCAGAGCCCGGACAAGCGGACCCTTCCACTCGCGCTCTGGACCTTCCAAGGGCAGTACAGCGTCAACGTGCCCGCCGTACTCGCCTCGGTCGTTCTCACCACGTTGCCCATCGTCATCCTCTATGCGCTGGGACGACGCCAACTGCTCAGCGGTCTCACCGCCGGCTTCAGCAGGTGACCGGCTCCAGACCTCAAAGCCCCCATGACCCCTTCGAGGCAGCCCGCGAGGGTGCTGTCCGGTACGACGAGAGATGAGGACCACCATGACTGACGCCGACATCACCCCCACCCGTGAGGACAAGTTCTCCTTCGGATTGTGGACGGTCGGCTGGCGGGGCGTCGACGTGTTCGGCGGCCCGGTGCGACCGGCGCTCGACCCGGCTGAGGCCGTGCACAAGCTGAGCGAGCTCGGTGCCTACGGCATCACGTTCCACGACAACGACGTTTTCCCGTTCGACAGTACGGCCGCGGAGCGCGACGCCCACCTGAAGCCGTTCCGCGCGGCGCTGGAGGCGACCGGGCTTGCGGTGCCGATGGTGACCACGGACCTGTTCTCCCACCCCGTCTTCCGCGACGGCGGCTTCACGAACAACGACCGCGACGTACGCCGGTTCGCGATCCGCAAGGTCGCCGACCAACTCGACCTGGCCGCGGAACTGGGTGCGGAGACGTTCGTGGCGTGGGGCGGCCGTGAGGGTGCGGAGTCGGGTGCGGCGAAGGATGTGCGGGCGGCGCTGGATCGGTACAAGGAGGCGTTCGACGTCCTGGGGTCCTACGCGATCGAGCAGGGTTACGACATCCGGTTCGCGATCGAGCCCAAGCCGAACGAGCCACGGGGCGACATCCTGCTGCCGACGATCGGTCACGCGTTGGCTTTCATCGATGAGCTGGAGCACTCCGACCGGGTGGGGCTCAACCCCGAGGTCGGCCACGAGGAGATGGCCGGCCTCAACTACGCGCACGGGCTGGCCCAGGCGCTCTGGCACGGGAAGCTGTTCCACGCTGACCTCAACGGGCAGCACGGCCCGCGCTACGACCAGGACCTGCGGTTCGGCGCCGGCAACGCGCGGGGCGCGTTCTGGACGGTCGACATCCTGGAGAACGGCGGCTACGACGGCCCGCGGCACTTCGACTTCAAGCCCCCGCGTACCGAGGACATGGACGGCGTCTGGGTGTCAGCTGCAGCCTGCATGCGCAACTACCTGGTGCTGCGCGACAAGGTGCGGGCGTTCCGGGCCGACGCCGATGTGCAGCAGGCCCTGCTCGACGCCCGCGTCGACCAGCTCGCGCGGCCGACCCTAACCGAGGGCGAGACGGTCGCGACACTGCGCGGCGAGGACTTCGACCCGGACGAGGCCGGTCGCCGCGGCATGGCCTTCGAGCACCTCGATCAGCTGGCTCTGGAGCACCTCTACGGGCTGCGGGGTTGAGCAATCGGCTGGTCGCAGGGGCGTCGCAGGCGTCGACCCTCTGCAGGGTGTCGGTCGCTCACGCCGACTGCGTGGACGCCGACAGCCGGTCGATCTCGGCGGGTGTCAACGTCAGCGTGGCGGCAGGCAGGATCTGCTCTAGCTGCTCCGTAGTGCGTGCGCTGGCGATCGGGCCGACGATCTGCGGGCGGGCGAGCAGCCAGGCGAGCGCGACGGCGGCCACCGTGGTGTCGTGGGACCCGGCGATCTCGTCAAGTGCCGCGAGCACCGCCGCGCCATCCTGGTCGAGGTACGCGCGTGCGCCCTCGGCGCGCTCGGACTCGACGACCTCAGTGCCCGGCCGGTACTTGCCGGTCAAGAAGCCCTTCGCCAGTGCGAAGTAAGGCAGCACGGCGAGATCCCAGGCGTGGGCCACGGGCAGCAGCGTCCTCTCGAAGTCCCGTTCGACGAGGTTGTAGTGCGGCTGCAGGACGGTGAACTCGGCGAGCCCGTGGCTGCGCTGGAACTCGAGAGCCGCGGTGAGCCGCTCCGGCGTGTAGTTGGAGGCGCCGAGGTGGCGCACCGTGCCCGCTTGGACGAGCGCGTCGAAGGCGCGCAGGGATTCCTCCAGCGGCGTCGCTTCGTCGTCGAAGTGCGCGTAGTAGAGGTCGATGCGGTCGGTTTGCAGGCGCTCGAGCGAGGCGTGCGCCTCGCGCTTGATCGTTTCCGCGCGCAGGTTGCGGACCGGTCCGCGGCCGCCGCCGACCTTCGTGGCCACGACGATCCGGTCGCGGTTGCCCCGGTCGGCCATCCAGCGCCCGATGATCGTTTCGGAGCGGCCGTGCTCGACCAGGTAGGAGTTCGCGGTGTCGATGAAGTTGCCGCCCGCTGCTGTGTACGCGTCGAGGACGGCACCGGACTGCGGCTCGTCGGCGGTCCAGCCGAACACGTTGCCGCCGAGGCAGATGGGAAAGACGTCGAGGTCAGTACGTCCGAGTGAAACCATGTCACAGCACGCTAGTCGTTGCCGACTGCCTCCGCGTCCCGGCTAACGGGCGGCCGCGCGTTCCAGGTAGCCGGAAGGACAGAGTGCTCTCGCCGGATGAGACGATCTAACGAGCCGGCACGGTCGGCGTGTTCCTCAGCAAGAAGGTGAGCCCTTCAGCTGCGGTCGGATGGGCGTAGATCGCACTTCGCAGTGCCGTGTACGGGATGCGGCCGATCATCGCGGTCTGGACGGCGGCCATCAGCTCGCTGGCCTCCGCCCCGAACACCGTGAAGCCGAGAATCTCATCGCTGTCCGCGGCGATCAGCATCTTCATGAACCCGCGCGGCTCGGAGAGGGTCCTGGTCCGGAGCACCGCGGCCATCGGCAGGCTGAGTACGCGGTATCCGATGCCGCGGCTCCTGGCCTCGGACTCGTTGCAGCCGACCCGCGCCAGCTCGGGATCGGTGTACATGCAGTACGGCACAAGGCGGTCCGTGGTTGTGCTGCCGCCTCCGGTCAGGTTGTCATGCACCACGCGGAAGTCGTCGAAGGCCACGTGGGTGAATTGAGGGCTGCCCGCACAGTCGCCCATTGCCCACACGCTGGCCGCTGTGCTGGCAAGGCGCTCGTCAACCACGATGTAGCCGGTCTCGGTGAGCTTCACCCCGGCCTGCTCCAGCCCAATGCCGCTGGTGTTCGGCGTGCGGCCGACGCCGACTAGCAGGTCCGTCCCTTCGACGATAGCTTCGCCGTCCGGTCCCTCGGCGACGATGTGCACGTCGCTGCCGGACTGTCCTTCGACGCTGCGGATCTGGGTCTGGAGGTGAACGGTGATCCCCTCGTCGCGGCAGAGTTCGAGTAGCGCTGCCCCGACGTCCGCATCCTCGCGGCCGGCCAACTGCTCGCCCGCCTCGATGACGGATACCTGCGCGCCGAAGCGGCGCATTGCCTGCGCCAACTCCAGGCCGATGTAGCCGCCGCCGATGACGATCAGATGTGCTGGCAGGCGGTCGAGGTCCAGCAGTTCAACGTGGGTCATCGGCCCAGCGGCAACCAGCCCGGGCACGTCGGGCACGGCTGCTTCGGTGCCCAGGTCTAGAAATACTTTCTCGCCGCTGATTCTGCGCGTACCGCCGTCAGCCAACTGGACATCGACCGTTCTTTCGCCGACGAAGCGTGCCTCGCCCATGATCAGTTCAGCACCGCTGGCCCGGTATCGGTCCAGGTGAAGCTGGATGAGGCCGTCGACCATCGCCCGCTTCCTGGCCTGTACGCCCTTCATGTTGGTCACAGCCGACTCGAGTTCGACCCCGAATTCGGCAGCACGCATGGTGAAGGACCTGACCTTCGCCGAGTGAATGATGTTCTTGCTCGGCAGGCAGGCGATATTCGGGCATGACCCGCCGATCAGCTTCCGCTCGATCACAGCCGTGCGATGACCCGCACCGGCCATCGTCCAGGCGAGATACTTGCCTGCCTCGCCGCTGCCGATGACGAGGATGTCGTAGTTGTCGGTACCGGACATTTACTCGGCTCCTCGACTGCGTGACGCGGCACCACTCGGTCGCGTGATCGTGGCACCTCGGTAGTTCTTCACGCTAGCTCGGCCGGTCGCCTGATGCCGCCCTGCTGGCAGGGATTGGCGCCTACCGGGTGGCCAGTACCTACCGCTCGGTAGCGGGCCGCCGCGCGGGCCATCCAGCGAACGTCGACCCCTGCGGTCAGACCGCGCAGTCGATACAGGTCCGTGCGGACGGCCGGGCCAGGAGCCGCTCGGCTGCGATCGGTTTCCCGCAGTGTTCGCACCGCCCGTAGTCGCCGGCGTCGATCCGTTCCAGCGCGCTGTCGAGATCGGCCAGGTGCGTGCGTGCATCGGCGAGGAACGCGCTGGTCTGCGAGCGTTCGAACGCGATGGTCGAACCTTCCGGGTCGTGCTCGTCGTCCGTGGCGACCAGGCGGGCAGCCTCGACCATCCCCGCGAGATCTTGGCTCAGCGTGGCGATGCGGTCCGCTGTAGCGGCCCGGTCGGCTGTCAGCAGTTCACGCAACCGCCGGTCGGCCGACATCATCGTGTCGCCCCCGCCGCGCGATACTGCTCCACCGCGGCGTCGCTATCTCCGGTCATCTCCTAACGATGCCCCCGTACGGCGTCCACGCGGTAGAGCCCGGCGACGATTCGGAGCGGTGCGTCACCGACAGGTTCGGAAGTCGGTCGAATCCGCGACCGGCTCGGTACTCCGGTAGTCGGTGGCTACCCCCGAACGGTCATCGGCTGGGACGGCCGGAAGAGAGTGAGCCCACCGGCTTCAAGCATCGAGGACCTGATGAACAACACGGTGTGGCAGATCTCGGACCATCTCGGTACGCCGCTGCTGGCCCTCGGCGTATCCCATTCAGTTGCGCCTAGCAACTACATTGTGCTGGCCTGGTTGGTCACGTCGGCGGCCACCGTGGGGAGCCCTGGGGTCGGGCCTGGAAAGCGATGACGCGATCCGGGCCGCGGCTTACGGTCGTCGTGAACGCGAACGCCGGCAGGACCTCGCGGCAGCGTGGAGGGGTGACTCGGCTGACAGCAACTGAGCAGCGGCGCGACGGCATTGCCAGCGCCGGGTAGCAGTCCAGGGCTCCGGCAAAGGCGTTGACCAGCAGGCGTCGCTCCGATAGGTCGCAAGCCAGGTTCAGTTGGTAGTACGACGGGTGCGGGCGAGGGTCGAGTTCGAAATCTGTATATCGGAATCGATATGACAGATCGGTTCCGATATACAGATTTTGACGACGGGACTGCCTGGCTGACCAAAGACGATGCTGGCGACGTGCGTACCATGCCGGGACATCTGCCCTGTCCCCGCTGGATCCTGCACAAGGGTGGTCAATGACTGAAGGTCAGCGCCGTCGAAGCAAGGATGGGATAGGAACGGCTAGGTGGAGCGGCGGACCTGACGCCGAGGCAGGGCTCAAGGGCGGCAGGTCCGCCGGTCTATGGGAGCGGCAGGGCTGACGGATCCGCGGGCGCAAGCTCCGACCTGTCAGCCAGCAGGAACCAGGCAGCGCTGTTGGGGGGCAGCTTGTCCCCGACCTCGGGATCGCTGGCGTGGAGCAGGTCACCCACTACAGGGGTGCAGACCGGCCTGGTCGAGCAGTTGACGACGCAGGCGAAGTGATCGCCCCGGGTGAACGCGACCACACCCGGTTCGGTCGGCAGCCAACGCAACTCGCTGGTGGAAAAAGCAGGAAGCAGGCGCCGCAGCGCGATCGCCTCGCGGTACAGCTGCAGCATCGACTCGCCGGACTCGAGCTGCCGGTCGACGGCGTAGTCCGCGAACCAGTCCGGCTGCGGCAGCCACGGCGTCGAGGGGGAGAAGCCGAACTTGTCCTCCGAGGCGGTCCAGGGCAGCGGAACCCGACAGCCGTCCCGCCCGCGCCGGGCACCGTTGCTGCGGTGGAACATCGGATCTGCCAGCATCTCGACCGGCAGATCCGTGACCTCCGGCAGACCCAGCTCCTCACCCTGGTAGAGGTACGCCGATCCGGGCAGGGCCAGCATGAGTAATGCTGCCGCCCGGGCGCGACTGAGGCCGAGTTCGACGTCGCCAGGGGCGATGCCGGGCGCGCCACCGGCGTACCGGGTGACGGATCGAGGCATGTCGTGGTTGTTGAGCACCCAGGCGACAGCGGATCCGGAGGCGGCGATCGTGTCCAGCCCTCGTTCGATCACATTGTGCAGAGCCCGGTCGTCCCAGTCGGCCCGGAGGAACTCGAAGAAGAAGCTCTGGTGCAGCTCATCGGGGCGCTGGTACTGCGCGAGCTGCTCCGTGTCCAGCACGCCGACCTCACCGACAAGAACCCGCTCCCGACCTGTCCGGGCGGTGTACTCGTCCGCGATCGCTCGCCAGCTGCGCCACACATCGTGGACCTCTGGTTGGTTCCAGGCATAGGGGTTGATCGGGTCACCCGTGAGCTCGTCCCAGTCGGCGTGCTCGTGGTCGGGCAGACCCTCGCGCTTGTGAAGCCCGTGCGCGACGTCGATCCGCAGACCGTCCACGTTGCGATCGAACCAGAAGCGGAGTACCTCCTCGAAGTGGTCCGCTACCTCCGGGTGCCGCCAGTTGAAGTCGGGCTGCTCGGCCGCGAACGTGTGCAGGTACCACTGCCCCGCAGAGCCGTCTGGTTCCTGGACGCGCTGCCAGGCCGACCCGCCGAAGATGGATCGCCAGTTGTTCGGGGGCAGCTCGCCGTCGTCGCCCCGGCCGTCAACGAAGTGGAATCGGCTACGTTCCGCGCTCCCCGGTCCCGCGGCGAGCGCCGCGGCGAACCACGGGTGCTCGATCGAGCAGTGGTTCGGTACGACGTCGATGATCACCTTCATGTCCAGCCCGTGCGCGTCATCGACCAACTGGTCGAAGCTCTCGAGGGTCCCGTAGTCCGGGCTGACCCCGAAGTAGTCGGAGACGTCGTACCCCTGGTCGTGCTGCGGTGAGGGATAGAAAGGATTGAGCCAGAGTCCGTCGACACCGAGGCTCTGCAGGTACGGCAGCTTGGCCCTGACGCCGCTCAGATCGCCGATACCGTCGCCGTCGGAGTCGTAGAAGCTGCGCAGATAGACCTGGTAGATCACGGCGTTCCGCCACCATCCCGGCGCACCGGCCAGTTGCCGTGGGCGGGGCGGCGAGCTGACGCTCGGTTCGGTGAGCTGTTCGGTGAGCATTTGAAAGGACCTCGTAAGGGGTGTCGGTCTTCGGTGTGTTAGGGCTATGTCTGCTGTTTGCTGCCTGCGGTACAGGCCTCGGACTCACTCAGGTTCAGGTCGAAGAGCTGTTGCAGCGCCTCGAGATAGACCGACGCATCCGGTCCGGTGGCGAACTCCTTGGCCCGGACCGTCGGCCGGTGCAGGACCTTGCGGATGATGCGGTTCACGGTCGCCGCCGTCTCGGCCCGTTGCTCTTCGCTCAGGCTCGGGAGCCGGTCGTTCAGCCGGGCCAGTTCGGCCTCGGTGAGCTGCCTGATCTGTGCATGCAGTGCTGCGATGACGGGCGCCGCGGCCGCTTGGTGCTGCCGGTCGATGTATGAGTCGACCTCGGCGGCGACGATGGCACGGACCCGGGGAATCTCGTCCGGGACGTCGCGGTTCGCCAGGTGCCGGCCGAGCGCGGTGATGTCGACCAGCGTGACACCGGCCAGCCGCCCGACGGCCGGTTCAACGTCAGGTGGCATACCCAGGTCGAGCACGATCAACGGCCGGTCGCCGGTCTGCTCCCGCGCTGCCCGCACCTGCTCGGCGAGCACGACCGGGACCGGGGCCCCTGTGGCCGTGACCAAGAGGTCGGAGTCGGCGAGGGCGGTGGGAAGGTCGGCCACCAGCAGCGGCCTGCCGTCCACCGTGGCGGCCAGCATGGCTGCTGCCTCCTCGGTGCGGCTGGCCACCGACAGTTGCGCCACGCCGGACTCACGAAGCAGGCGTGCCGCGAGCTTGCCTACGCTGCCGGTCCCGACGACAACCGCATTACGGCCGGCGAGCCCACCCAGGTAGTCGTCGGCGAGGTCGAGGCCGGCACGGGCGAGCGAGATGCCGGCGGTGCTGATCGTGGTCTCTGTGCGTGCCTGCTTGCTGACGCGTAGCGCCGCGTCCATCAGACCGTTGACGATGGGACCCGTGGTCCCCGCCTCGGCCGCTGCCCGGGCGGCGGCCTTGATCTGGGCGACGATCTGTTCCTCACCGACGGCCATCGAATCCAGTCCGCAGGCGACCGAGAACAAGTGCTCGGCGGCAGCGGCGCCGACCTCGACGCGCGCCATCCGCAGGACGTCGCTGACCGGGATCTGCCCGTGGGCGGCCACCAGATCGGCAACGGTCCGGGTCACCTGTTCGACCGGACCCTGCGCGCCGACGTAGACCTCCATCCGGTTGCAGGTGGACAGCACGATCACCTCGTCGATGGCCGGCGATGCGTGCAGGCTGGCCAACACGTGGTTGAGGTCTGCGGAGGTCACGACGACTTTTTCGAGTACGTCGGCCGGAGTGACCCGATGGGTCAGGCCGACATTCACGATCGTCATCTCTTCACCTCTGCTGGGCACGACTGGTCTATTTCAGAGTCGCGCTGCGAAGCGCCCGAGGCGTCACCGTCAGCAGCCGTTCTAGCCGCCCGCTGGCGGGAAATCGGCTCTGCCTGCTAGCAGGAAGAGCCGTTCCAGTCGGCCGGGGATACCGGTCAGCAGGGATGGCGGATGGCCGCTGGCCGTGACGGGATACGACCACCGGAACGGCATCGTTGCAGGGACTGCCAATACGAGGAGGCGATGAGGATGTTCAAGCGTCTGGTGCGGCGGCAACCGCTGCTGGCCCTGGCCGGCCTGGCGACCGCGGCGGTGACGCTGGCCGGCTGCGGATCGGTCGTGAATGCGGTGACGACATCGACGCCTGTCGCGCCGTCAGCGCAAGGTCTGCAGGGCCAATTCGTTCAGGTCGTCAAGCAGGTCGGCGCCTCGGTGGTGCTGGTACGGAGCACTCAGGGACTCGGCTCGGGCATCGTCTTCAACGCCCAGGGCGATATCGTCACCAATGACCATGTGGTTGCCAATAGCAAGAACTTCCAGGTCGTCCTGGCCAATGGCAAGCAGTACGCCGCCACCTTGGTCGGCACCTTCGCGCCCGACGATCTGGCGGTCCTGCACATCAACGCCACCGGGCTGCAGCCGGCCGACTTCGCCGATTCGAAAAGCCTGTCGGTAGGCGACATCGCGCTGGCGATCGGCAACCCGTTGGGGCTGCAGAGCAGCGTCACCGAAGGGATCGTCAGCGCGCTCGGGCGCACCGTCAACGAGGACAACGGAATCGCGCTCCCCGAGGTGATCCAGACCAGCGCCGCGATCAATCCGGGCAACTCCGGTGGCGCGCTGGTCAATCTCCAGGGTCAGGTCATCGGTATCCCGACCCTGGCGGCCATCGACCCCCAGCTCGGCGGGGGCAGCGCGCCGGGCATCGGCTTCGCCATCCCGAGCAACATCGTGCGCAACATCGCCGGCCAGCTCATCGCGCACGGGTCGGTGACCAATTCGAACCGCGCCTACCTGGGCATCCACGTCGGGAAGATCACCAGCGCCGGGGTGCTGGTCACCCAGGTGCAACCGGGCGGCCCGGGTGCGAAGGCCGGTCTCAGCGTCGGAGACGTGATGACCGCGGTCAACGGCACTGCCACGCCCGACCCCGGCACGCTGGCCGACGTGCTGGCCGGGTTGAAGCCCGGCGAAGTCGTCAATGTGGCGGTCACCCATTCGGACGGGTCGCGGCAGACGGTTCAGGCAACCCTCGGCCAGTACCCAGGCTGAGCGCGGACAGGAGGAGGATCAATGATCACCAATCGCGCAGACCGGTGGCGCGTCGTACACCGAACAGGTCCGGCGAAGTCGGGCCCACCACCAGATCGGCCGGTACCTCCGGCGCCGCCGGCACCGCCAAAGTGGCGCAACTGGCTGCTGCTGGCCGGCGTGCTCATCACCTTGGCGCTCTTCCTGCTGCCGACGCCGGGTCAGACCGTCGACAAGCTCAACTATTCGCAACTCAAGAGCGACATCTCCGCCGGACAGGTCTCGTCGATCGACATCGGCCCGGACGGCAACATCTCCGGCAAGCTCTCGGACGGGACCAGCTTCAGCTCCACCTATCCGGTCGGCGTTCAGGATCCGCAGTTCTTCCAGTTGCTGGACAGCCACAACGTGCAGGTCTCCACCCAGCCCCCACAGACGTCTATCGTCTCGGTGTTGCTGAACCTCCTCCCACTGGCGCTCATCGTGGGTTTGTTCCTCTGGACGGGGCGTGCGGCCCGCCGCCAGCTGACCGGGCTCGGTGGGATCGGTCGTTCCCGGGGCAAGCTGTTCGACACCGAGCGGCCCAGCACCACCTTCGCCGACGTGGCCGGGTACGAGGGCGCCAAGCGCGAGGTCACCGAGGTGGTGGACTTTCTCAAGAACCCCGACCGCTACCGGCGTGCCGGTGCGGTCGGCCCCAAGGGAGTCCTGATGGTCGGGCCGCCGGGAACCGGCAAGACCCTGCTGGCCCGGGCGGTGGCCGGGGAGGCGGGCGTGCCGTTCATCTCGGTGACCGGCTCCAGCTTCGTCGAGA